>JBAZOA010000055.1:0-7869 GCA_041648935.1 Candidatus Omnitrophota bacterium
GGCCTTTATCTGTGACTCCAATTGCCCTGACTGCAGCATCAAGGGAGTTATGAAGTCCTTTGAAAGCGTATGCCCCTGTTCGGCCAGAGAGGCGAAGACAAGCCCTGAATTGGAAGCGAGGGTGGCGGAAGTCTTTTCCAGCCAACCCATGACATCTTTCACACTCCAAACAGACGCCTCAATCTCGCGCAAGATGCCCCCCGGCTCTGTAGCAATTTTAACTATCTCCCGGGCGCGGTCTCTTGCCTGCTCAAGCGTCCTGTTATTTGTGCTTGTATATACATAGATACGGGTCTCAGGCGCGTTGCCGGACCTGCGCACATGAAAACGATCTCCGTTTGTATCCCACATGACAAATCCATCGTCAATCAGATTGCCATACGCCATCTGCGTAATATTACCGAACTTACGCTCCGCGTTAAAGAAACCCTGAAGCTCGTTTCTAAGCAGCAACAGCTTCTCTCCTATTTCTTTGTCCTTATATAGCACTTCTACAGGCTCAACTCCAGCGCCTCTATAAGTAACCATCATTGTTTTCTTGTTATCATTAAAAGTAACCTGCTTGATATTAAGCCCAAACCTGCCTTCAGGCGTGTAGCGTTGATGCATAAGCACGCCTGTTCTTTTGTTTCCCGGTATAACAGGCATCTCGTGAATCAACCCGGCATTGTCAGCGTAATGATCCAAATGCCCTTCAAAAAGCGCCGATACAGGCTTTTGATCAATTATGCTTCGCAAGAACACAAGAAGCATGGGCGTAGTCGCGTCCCTTGTATTAAGAGGATCTATCTCTACGCTAAACTCCTCTCCGTTTGGCAATCTTACCGGTATAATTATTCTCGATCCGATAAAAGTGCCTCCATTTACCTCCTGACCGAGAATATTAGCGTCGGGATATAAGCGCAATAACTCCCGAATAAGATAAACGTGATACGGCGAACCAACGGAACTATCAACAAATTTAACCCCAAGATTCTCTAAATAATCTCTCACGTCCTGATTGCCGGTTAAAGATTGCACAAAATAACCGCCTTTTAAGGTTTCCCCGACTATGGCGCCGGTCACATCCCCGCGCCAGAACCTGCCTTTTTCATCTACCGCGACTGACCGATCGCCATCGCCATCCGAAGAGCTTTCTCCTAACAGTATAAGGGTCTTCCCTATAATGCTTTCATTGACATCAAAACCCGCCTTTTTTAATCCTTCATAAGCTTTCTTGCTTACATTAATCTCCACCCGGCCGTCAGAAAGCTCCTTGGCTTCGCAGGTTTCTCTAACTAATTCCACCTGTTCCCTTAGATAGGCCAAGTGGTCCTTTGTCATATTTTCGGTATCAAGCGCGATAAACGCGTCATCACGCCTTCCGACCTTGATTACTTCCGCGCCAAGCCCCTGAAGCACCGCAACATGTTCTGACCTTGCCACTGTTGAATGCTCCCAGTATACGATTGCGTGTCCATTGAAAGGCTTATGGCCTTTGAACATGCCGGTCAAATAACGATCTACGTACGCGCCCCGCGCCGTTTCGTTATTTTTGGAAACCCCCGCATCCCTCATTAGCTTCCTCGCGTCTGGAACATTCACCGTTCTCTTAAAAACCCCATTTTCGTCAAAAATTGAATTAGAGGCCTTCTGATTATAAAGAAGCTGGCGCTCCACATCAACCTGGGCCATGATTTCCTCGCGGTCTGATTTGACATCCCCGTCTTTCGGATCGGCCTCATTCAGCACCTCTCCGTCATTATCATAAAGTTTCAGCCCATTATAAAGCCCCTCAGTATGACTACCCGTAATCATGATACCCGGTATTTTATGAATCTGGCAATAATACGCCATGTTAGGCGTCGCCATGTTCCCAAGAAAAACTGTTTCAATCCCTAACGCCTCATAGGCCTTGAGCACCGCGGCCATAAAATCAGGTGAACTGTCTCGAAAGTCTCCTGTCAAAACCATTTTTTGGCCGGGCGCTATTTCGATCAGCTCGTCTTTATCGCTTAACTTTCCCTTAAGCTGCCCCCGCTTGATCAGCCATTTGACAAACCCGGACGCGATGGCATACGGCTCCGCGTCCCTCATGTCGTCAACCCGGCCTCGAAAACCGCTGGTGCCCATCCCCGTATGTTTCGGTTCATATTTAAGCGAAGCCCTCCAGCTGTCCGCGGCATACGACGAGGCTTGCGCCTTGCCTTTTGTGGCAAGGCTCTTGTCTTTAATCAACCTGGCAATGGTGTTTCGAACAACCCTGGTCTCCACGCCTGTTTTATAATTACCCAAAAAATCCGCGCCGTAAAAATGCGCCGGGGCGCCTGACGCCGCCCGCGCTATTGAATCCGGCAGATCAGCCGCCGATAAACTTGAAAAACGCGAATCGCGGCCAAGATTTATTTCCTCCAGCGACGCCATGCTGCGCGCGCCGTCCCAGGCCTCGTCATGGCCGTTCGCGAAAGCGCGCTCTATCCCGATTAGGCGCGAGAAATCAGTGGCCAGAAGCTGATAATACTCCGCCAGGAGCTGATGCCTTATAAACCCGTCTTTCTGCTCCGTGCCAAACTGCCTGGCATCCGCGCCCAAATAATAGGTACCGTCAGCGGCCCGCAGATTATCCGCGTTGACGTCTATGGAAATAAATACACCCGCACCCTCCGGCGTTTCATTAATAGCCTGGATCAGCCGCTTAAGCACCAAAGCCGGAGAGTCAATTGTATCCAACGGCGCGCCGCTCATAATCTGTTGGAAACGTTCATATACCGCCTGTACGGCTTTAAGAGAATCCGCCTCGGTATCGTAACCAACAGGGATAAGATTAAAATGTTCTATAGGCATAACCGGAAGCCCGCCGGGTAAACGGTTATTCGGATCTCTTCTAATCGCTCCGCGCGCGCCGCCTTCCAAGGTTGACACCATGGCTATTTCTATCCCGGTATTGGAAGCGAGATACGCGTCTTTTCCCAGCGTGAACTCCAAACTGCGGGATATTTTCCTGTTATGTTTTATATCGGCAACCACCTTTTCGCCGGTCACTGCCTGCGTCACGACAAGCTGAGCGCCGGAAATCGACACCTTGACTTCCCCTGAGAGCTTTCTTATAAACGCGTCCTGGAGCATCTCACGGGTTGACGAGGGCAGTTTTTCGGCTGAAACGCCTTTTTCTATAAGGCCGAGGATCCCGGCGCTTATCAGCGTTAACAAGACCCTCTGGTTACTCTCCCCCTTTTCTCCCAGAACGCTCTGCAATTGCTGGGCGAATGCCCCATCCGTAAAAGTGGACGTGATAGGTTTCCTCAGCGTGTCCTGGTAAGCGAACGCGTTGGTGCTGAGAAAAAACACCAGGGTCAAAACTGAGATTAAATTATTTTTTCTCTTAAACATGTCTTCTCCTTTTTTATTATTAAACTTAAAAACTTATGAAAACGTTTTCGCATATAACATTTTTTAATGGCGTCTTTATTATACGATAAAAACACCATTAAAATTAGTTGCATCGCATCACGTTCACAGCGCGATGCGCGGAGATCTTCCCTGATAAATTCGTAAGATTTTCGCCGGAGGCAAGGGTATCTTCCGACAGACTATCTAAAACAAACGCGGCCAATTCATCATGCCTGTCCGCCATCTTATTCAACATCTTTATTTCTTCTTTTGTGATCCCCAGGGCCGAACCTATTCCTACTAGTGAACTATTATTATTTATAATATACTCCACCATTTGTGTTATTCTTGCTTTTGTTATCTCAATGTCTTCGCGGCTTACATCTTTCATTAATACGGATAATTCTTCCAAAGAATAAGGATTATCATGTATGCGTGTCTTCCACCATATATCCTTGGGCGTCAGGGCCACGTCCCCATCTTCCCCGTATTTCATCTTCATGCGTATTCTTCCCTCAACAGGATGAAATACGTCAAAGATCAGCTCATCTCTATCGACTTCAATATAGTCATGGTCCACAACATTGAATACGGTGCCGCCGAATACAGACGCATTCTTCAATCTTGACTGCTGGATTATAGCCTCGGAGCATTTTGCTTTTTCAATCCTGGAACTTTCAACATAACTCTTGTCGATCCTTCCATTTTTTACACCAGAACTCTCAAAAATAGAATCCACTATTTCAAAGGCAGGGGTTACGACAGTCTGCTTTCCCAGTTGAAGAAATTCTCTCAGTGCCAGGCCCATGGGGCTAAATTCCAAAGCAAGCCGCAAAGAACGGCTATAGCTGGTATCCGTGCCAAAATCATAACCGTAAGCCAAACCTTTAACACCCAAACCCACAGTACCTATCAATTGACCCAAGCCAAATTTCCTCCCCAGTCTTTCTTTTGCGTAATGCGCTCTACCATATAACCATTCCGCATGCGCTTTTTTAGCCGAATCTCCTTTGCTATAAACCTGGACATAACTTTCTTTATCCTGAGAAACCCATGCTTGCCATATTTCGTCTGAATTGAACATGCCTTTACGTTCGACTAACTCCCCGCGGAATGCCTGGAATATCACATCTATCACGTCCCCATCTATGGCAAAAGCGCCCATATTCCACCTTAATTTTAAATCTTTTTTATCAGGATCTGAATTCTTTATCCTCTCAAGACTCTTAATAATAAAATCATAATCCCTGGTGTCATCAAACGCTATCAGATTTTTATCAGCATTTACTATCTGCCAGCCAAACTGCCTGGCATCGGCCGGAGTAAACATTGACTCCGGATAATCTATGCCAAAGAGAAGCGTCTTGAATTGTCCGTTTAACTTGGCTAATTTAACATGAAGATTTTCTTCTGAAGGCAAAATAACTTGATCTCCCCAGGTTACAAATACCTTGCCTGGCATTGCCAAGGCCTGCATCTGCTTTATGGCAGCGTCAGTAATGTTCATTTTAGGCGTAATATTAAGCAGGCATTTATTATTTCTAGTTCTGGATATCGCTATCCTGGTAGCATCTCCCGCGGTATGAATTATGGCGATGCTTTTGCCTTTTGAGAGTTCTTCCCGCAGAGAAGTTCCCATGTTTCTGAATCTCTTATCCAATTCCTCTATGATAAGCAGGGTGCCCATGCCGTTTCCAGCCTTCCCTTTCCAAACAACTTGAGACCCCAAGGAGACAACCTCTGTTTTTCCGGCTAAAACTCCTTTGAGCTTACCGCTGTCAAATCTTTCCTGCAACTCTTCCTCTTCGCTGCCTGTCATAGGCACAAGCACCATATAATCAAAACCGTTTTCGCGCCGTTTTCCTTCGATAATATCGCTTGTTGCCTTTAAAAAATTAAACACGCCTCTGTTGTGACGCCTCATCACAGATTCAATTTTTAACTCTTCCTTGTAATCGAAACCACTTGCGCCTATGGCGTCATTACTGGCCAAAGTAGCATCATCTTCGGCTTTTACGATTTTATCGGTCCTGTATTCTCTCCAGTTCTTCGCGTCTTGTAAAATATAAGGCCACAACAAAATCGTCTCTCCGTCATGCATTACTTGGTTGGAAGCCTTACGCGCGACCTTATCTATAAATTCCTGCCCTAAAATATCGGAAATCCCGGCCGCGATGGCTTCCTGGTTATCCTGCGGCAGGTCTTTGAATATTATCCTGCGGCCCGGCTCAATCTCTAACGCTTGGCCTGATCTCCAGCCAGCCAAATCCATGACACCGTTTTTATCCGGCGCGTCCCGCCAGCCGCTTTCCGTGGCCACATCGGAGGTATAAGTCAACCCCCTTATCTTTTCAACGTTAATGTCTGGATACACCGCCTGCCAATATAACTTTCCGCCTTCTTTTCTTACCCTGTAAAAATAATCATTCTGAGGATCCTTTGGGCCGTAATCCGCTTTTCTATCTTTGGCCCCTTTACGATCCTTTATCCTATATAAACTAAAATCATCCGCGTACTGAAGCATTATAAGATCCATGTCCCTGATCTGCTGTTCCAGATTAGTTTTATTCTCCCCGCTCGCCCTTTCCAATTCTTTCATTTTCTCAAATCTCTGAGTTCCAAGATCCGAGATCAGCATCGCCCTTATATCTCTCTGCCTCAAAACACCGGATATCTGTTCTTCGCTCAGGCTGAATTGCCCGGCGACATCCATATAACACTTCCCTAAAACAAAAGATCGCTCTCTCCAATTATCATCCCGCTGCAGGTCCTCAGATCGCTCAAGTTTCGCGTTAAAATCCCTCACCGCTTTCTCATAAAAACCTCTTGCCACCCCGCCAACCACCTCAGTAAAATCCTGATAAGATATTACATACATCCTTTCCCCTATCTCTCTTATCTGCCCCCCGGCCGCCGGGGCGTAAGCCATGCTTGTCGTATTGTTTTCCACCAGCTTCCCTACCCACTTTCTCAGGGGCGGCTCCTCCAAACGCAAGTCTGTTCCAATGCTGGGCACAGGAAGCACGTTCTCCAGCGCCGCTCGATTACATATTACATAGGTATCCCCCACAAATCCTCTCACGCCCTCTAAAATAAGGGCTGATTGATCCGTATGCTGAAGATTAGTGCGTACCTTATTGCCGGTCTGCACATAACGCATAAACTGCGCGATACCTGATGTATCCTGATCATTTATAAAAGGATACGCCACATAAGATATTTTCGTTTCGCCTATCTCCGCCCTCTCTCCTTCCGTAACAGGATGCGCCAATATGCCCCTTAAATCTTTCTTCATTACGGGCAGATGCGTATCAGACGCCTTCTTACCCACCAATCTCGCCGCGGCCATCACGTTTACCGGCATTACCTTAAAAGCATTGTCATTCTTCTCGGCCCTGGGCCGCTGATATATAAAATCGCTGACCCTTAACATATATGGCGAAGGATCCATCAATGACTGATAACGCAGATGCGTTATGCCGAGTTCGTTTGCCATCCCATCCTGATCTAGATATTGGCTGGAGGCGGGCATAATCTCTTCCATGGCCTGCGGGATCAACCCGATATTCTCATTCATGTCATACCCAAAATATTTTCTCTCTATATCTTTCACCTTATCTCGATTGCCATCGTACGCCAGCGCCCTATACAATTCCGCCTCAGAAGATATTGACATGCCTAATCTCTGACCGACTTCTTTTATCATCCCTGACATCAATGCGTTCCGTCTTGCCAGCCGCTCCTGTCTTATCGAGTCTCTCTTGCCTTTAAACAAGACGAATGTTTCCCGCGGCGCGTCATCATCAAAAATCATGATAACTTTATCGCCCTTTGCCTGCAAAAACGTATAATTGCGCAAGCCCGATATATGAAAGAAGGTATTCATAAAAAGATAATGCAAAATCTCTTCTTTGACTAATTTTCCGTCTTTTAACATTATCCCGTCTCTTTGCGCCCCGTCTTTCATATAAGGCCTGGGCGCGCTTAATACCTCTATCACGTCTTTACTCAGTCTCCCCGCGCCAAGCGCCTCCTGCCAAGTTTTATAAAGAGAATCGGCGTAAATCCCCATATCATCATAAAATTCTTTGGGAGTGAGATGCACGAACCGCGCGCCATAACGTTTTGTAAACTCTCTCAACATGGCCGCGTTCTTATCCAAATTATCTCCCGTAGAACCATCGATAATGCAGATATCCACGGCGCAATTAAAGATGCGGGCGTTTTCCACTTCCGCCTCTATCTGCTTTCTCAAGGCGATAGGCCTGTTATCGGTGCCTATATATACCGCCTCAGCCGCTGGTTTCTCGAGCTCAAAAACACGCGCGCCTAAATTAGAGGCGCGGAATATCTTTTCTTTATTGTCCCATACGCTGAACCGCCTATCCTGCTCTTGCAGTAAAATCTCCCCCGCTATGGAAGAGCCTAAACGATCCATGCTGTTATCCACTTCTGCGTTCAAGGCCTCTACAAAAACCCCCTCATTCCTTGCCATATCTA
>JBAZOA010000056.1:0-7856 GCA_041648935.1 Candidatus Omnitrophota bacterium
TGCCATGGTCCACGTGCCCTATGGTGCCTATATTTACGTGTGGTTTTTTACGCTCAAATTTTTCCTTGGCCATTTTAAACCTCCGAAATTTTGTGAAACAAAATTTCGTCCCGAGCGCCCGCTGTTCATCATGCTGACGCGAGGGACAACTATTTACTTATTATCTTCTCTGCTATATTTGCAGGAACCTCTGCGTAATGAGAAGGTTCCATTGTATACGAAGCCCTTCCTTGTGTCAAGCTTCTTATGCTGGTCGCGTAACCAAACATCTCCGCCAAGGGCACATCCCCTTTTACTGATTTTACGCGGCCCTTCTGGCTGATGTCTTTTATCCTGCATCTGCGGGCATTTAAATCCCCGATTACGTCGCCCGTATAATCCTCCGGGAACAACACCTCCAGGGCCATTATGGGTTCCATGAGCCTGCACTTCGCTTTTCTTAACCCGTCGCTAAGGGCGATAGAGGCGGCCATCTTAAAGGCCAGCTCCGAGGAATCGACCTCGTGATAAGAACCGTCTATCAGAGTGACATGCGTATCTATGACAGGATAACCCGCCAGGACGCCGGTCTTCGACGCCATCTCGATCCCGTTTCTTACGGCTGATATATATTCTTTTGGTATGGCCCCGCCCACGATCTTGTCTTTAAATTCCACTCCCGAACCCTGCTCTCCCGGCTTTATCACCACAACCACATGGCCGTACTGGCCATGACCGCCTGTCTGCTGTATGAATTTACCGACCGAGCGGACCTCCTCGGTGGGCATTTCCTTGTAAGCGACCTGCGGCGCGCCTGTCTTCGCCTCTACCTTGAATTCTCTTAAAAGCCTGTCTATTATGATCTCCAGATGCAGCTCTCCCATGCCTGAGATTATTGTCTGCCCTGTCTCTTGATTATAAGTCACCCTGAACGTGGGGTCTTCTTCCTGAAGTTTGTTTAACGCCATGCCGAGTTTATCCTGGTCCATCTTCGTGGCGGGCTCGATCGCCATGGAAACAACAGGCTCCGGAAAATGCATCTTCTCCAATATTATAGGGTATTCCTCGTCACAAAGCGTATCGCCTGTCTTCGCCTCTCTGAGCCCGACAACACCAACTATGTCCCCAGCCCCGGACTCTTCCAGGATCTCCTGCTTGTTCGCGTGCATACGGACTATCTTCGCCAGCCGCTCCTTTGTTTCCTTGTTGGCGTTGTAAACGTACGAACTCGGTTTCAATGTCCCGGAATAAATCCTTATATAAGTAAGACGGCCGACATAAGGATCGCTCACTATCTTGAAACACAGCGCGCAAAACGGCTCGTCATCGTCTGTCTTCCTGAATATCTCCGCGTCGGAATCAGGCTCCGTGCCCTTTGTGGGAGGCAGGTCCAGCGGGGACGGCAGATAATCGCATATGGCGTCCAAAAGCATCTGCACGCCTTTGTTTTTAAAAGACGCCCCGCACAGTATCGGCACAAACACGTCTTTTATTACCGCCTTTCTGAGCGCGAATGTTATCTCGTCTGTCGATATCTCATTATCATGGACGTATTTGTCCATGAGGCGCTCGTCATGCTCCGCCAATTTTTCTATCAGGTCATGCCTGTACAGCTTCGCCTCTTCAAGCATGTCATGCGGTATTTCTTCCTCCGTGAAATTATTGTTTATCTCGCCTTCCTTGAACATATACGCCTTCATCAAAACCAGATCTATTATGCCCCTGAAATTATCCTCATGACCTATGGGTAACTGTATCGGGAACGCGTTCGCGCCGAGTTTATCGTGCATGTCTTTAACGACCTTGAAAAAGTCAGAACCTGTCCTATCCATTTTATTCACGAAGGCCAGCCTGGGGACCTTGTACCTGTCCGCCTGGCGCCAGACTGTCTCTGATTGCGGCTGTACCCCGCCGACCCCGCAAAAAACAACCACCGCGCCGTCAAGGACCTTCAATGACCTTTCCACCTCAGCCGTAAAATCGACGTGGCCCGGCGTATCTATGACGTTTATGACGCAATCCTTCCACGAACAGGTTGTGGCGGCGGCCATGATGGTAATACCTCTCTCCTGCTCCTGCTCCATCCAATCCATGGTAGCGGTGCCCTCGTCCACATTGCCTATCTTGTAGAGCCTGCCCGTGTAATACAGAAGCCTCTCGGTGGTAGTGGTCTTGCCCGCGTCAATATGAGCTATGACGCCTATGTTCCTTATTTTTTGTAAAGGGGTTTCTCTTATCATATGTTTTTTATCTATCTTTGACTCCGCCGCCCCACCCATATCTCACATCAATCCTTTTTCTCGGTAAACTATAAACCATAAACTCTAAACCTTTATACCAAACTACCATCTGTAATGCGCGAAGGCCTTGTTCGCTTCCGCCATCTTGTGCATGTCTTCTCTTTTTTTCATGGCGGAACCCTGCCCCTTGAACGCCTCCAATATCTCCTCGGCCAGCTTCTCTTTCATCGCCCTGCCTTTTTTCTGCCTGGCGAAATCACGTATCCACCTCATGGCTATCGATATGCCGCGCTCGCTCTTGACCTCTATCGGGACCTGGTAAGTGGCGCCTCCGACCCTTCTCGGCTTGACCTCCAGAAGCGGCCTTGAGTTATCGAGCGCCTTCTGTAGTATCTCTATGGAATTCTTATTGCCTGTCTTTTCCGAACATATGTCCAGCGCCCCGTACACTATGTGTTCCGCGATCGACTTCTTGCCTTCTTCCATTATGACATTCACGAATTTTGTTATTATCTTGCTGCTGAACTTCGGATCAGGCAACACATCCCTTTTATCTGCGCGTCTGCGTCTCATCTTGATCTCCAATTTGGCAGACTGAAGTCTGCCCTACAATTTTGTAGCAAAGGCCTTCATAAATAGGCGGGTTGAAACCCGCCTATTCACGGCCTTTGGCTTTATTATTTCGGTCTCTTGGCCCCGTATTTAGAGCGGCTCTTTTTTCTGTTCTGGACGCCGGCCGTGTCAAGCGTCCCCCTTACTATATGATATCTCACGCCGGGGAGGTCTTTTACCCTGCCGCCCCTCACCAGGACAATCGAATGCTCCTGAAGGTTATGACCCTCTCCGGGTATATACGATGTCACCTCTATCCCGTTGGTCAAACGGACCCTCGCCACTTTACGGAGGGCCGAGTTAGGTTTTTTTGGCGTCTGCGTCTTGACCTGCAGGCATACCCCGCGCTTCTGCGGACAGCCCCTCAGGGCAGGCGACTTTGATTTCTTTCTTTTTTCAATCCTTCCAAATCTTATTAATTGGCTTATCGTGGGCATCGTTTAATCCTTCTCTTTTTCTTTTTTTTCTTTTTTCTTTGACTCTTCTTTTATCTCTATCAGCTCTTTTACCATCTCCACGTCTCTGTGATCCTTAAAACCTGTCCCGGCCGGTATCAAATGCCCCATTATGACGTTTTCTTTCAGTCCCCTCAGGTCGTCCAGCTTGCCGCTCGCCGCCGCGTCTGTCAGCACCCTGGTTGTCTCCTGGAAGCTCGCGGCTGAAATAAAGCTCTCCGTGCTCAAAGACGCCTTCGTAATGCCGAGCAATATCGGCGTGGCGCTCGCCGGTTTCTTTTTTTCCTTTACGACCCTGAGGTTTTCTTCCTGGAACACGGTCCTGTCCACCTGCATGCCTACCAGAAAATCAGTGTCCCCTGAATCCTCTATCTTGACCTTCTTGAGCATCTGCCTGACTATGATCTCTATGTGTTTGTCGTTTATCTTTACGCCCTGAAGACGGTATACTTCCTGGACCTCATTAACAAGATATTCCTGCAGGCGCTTTTCCCCGCTCACCTTCAGGATATCCTGAGGATTTATCGGGCCGTCCACCAGCTGATCGCCCGTCCTGACCCTGTCACTCTTATAGACGTTCAGGTGTTTGCCGTGAGGTATTATATATTCTCTTTTCATGCCTGACGCTGACTTCACGATAATCCTTCTCTGCCCTTTTTTGGATGTAGCGAACTCCACTATGCCGTCTATCTCGCTTACCATCGCCGGGTCCTTAGGCCTCCTGGCCTCGAAAAGTTCCGCGACCCTGGGCAATCCGCCCGTTATATCTTTTGTCTTGGAAACCTGCCTGGGCGTCTTGGCGATAAGGTCGCCCGCGCTCACGGGTACGCCGTCCTGAGGCACCACGTGCGCGCCCGCGGGTATGGGATATATCGCGAGCACTTCCTTTTTCGAATCCTCTATGATTATCTGCGGATGATATTCTCCCTTGTGCTCTATGATAACCCTTTCCGCCAAACCGGTTGTCTCATCCACTTCCTCAACCATGGTAACTTCATCTATTATATCCTCATATCTGACCTTGCCGCTTACCTCCGTTAATATAGGAGAGGTGTATGGGTCCCATCTTATGACGATAAAACCCTTCTCCACCTCGCTTCCGTCCTCCGCGTACAATATCGAGCCTGACGGCACGGGATGCTTTTCCAATTCCCTGCCGTTTTCGTCGTTTATACTCAACTGGCCGTTGCGATTCAGGACAACCACGTCGCCGGATTGCTGTTTTACCGTCTTCAGGCCATGATACTTTATAATACCTTTTACCTTTGACTTTATGAACGACTGCTCTATGATCCTGGACGCCGTACCGCCTATGTGGAAGGTCCTCATTGTAAGCTGGGTCCCGGGTTCTCCTATTGACTGCGCGGCGATGATCCCGACAGCGGTGCCCAACTCAACTATCTTTCCGGTCGCCAGGTCTCTGCCGTAGCACTTCGCGCACACCCCGTGTTTTGTCTCGCACGTGAGGACGCTGCGTATCCTGATCTTTTCTATGCCGGCTGATTCGATGCGGTCAGCCATCTCTTCTGTTATCTCCTTGCCAGCCTCCACTATGATCTCATCAGTAATGACATCCACTATGTTATCAACCGCGACGCGGCCTATGATCCTGTCTTTCAGGGAAACGACCTCTTCGTCAGCCTCGATGATGGCGCCTATCAATATCCCGTTCATCGTGCCACAGTCACGCTCTGTTATTATCACGTCCTGAGCCACATCCACCAACCGTCTTGTCAGATAACCGGAATCAGCTGTCTTGAGCGCCGTATCCGCCAACCCTTTCCTCGCGCCGTGCGTGGATATAAAATATTCCAATACCGTCAACCCTTCCCTGAAATTAGCGGTAATCGGGGTTTCTATGATTTCGCCCGAGGGCTTGGCCATCAGACCCCTCATGCCGGCGAGCTGTCTTATCTGCTGCTTCGAACCCCTCGCGCCGGAATTGGCCATCATGAATACGGGATTGAAAGCATCAAGTTTTTCGAATATCAAATCAGAGACCTTGTCGGTGGCGTGCGTCCATATGTCCACGATCTTATTATATCTCTCGCGCTCCGTTATCACGCCTTTCTTGTATTGGTCCTCCACTGAATTTATTTCTTTCTTTGAATTAGCGATGACCTTTTTCTTGTCTTCCGGTATCATCAGATCATCGACCGATATCGAGATGCCCGCCAGCGTGGAATACTCAAAGCCGAGACGTTTTATATCATCCAGCAGCTGCACCGTGGTGTCATGGCCAAACAGCTTGTAACAATTGGCTATGACCTTCCCGAGTTTTACTTTCTCGAGGGTATCGTTCACGAAAGGCGTGCCCTTCGGCAGGACGTCATTGAATATTATCCTGCCGGCCGTTGTCGCGACCATCTCATTATTGATCCTCACCTTTATCTTCGCGTGCAGGTCTATCTCATTATCGTAAAAAGCCAGTTCCGCCTCTCCTATATTCCCGAAAGACCTGCCCTCTCCCTTAACGCCATGCTTCTCCTGGGTTAGATAGTAAGAACCCAGGACTATGTCCTGTGTCGGAGTGACTATAGGTCTTCCGTCGGAAGGAGAAAATATGTTGTTCGACGCCAGCATGATCAGGCGGCACTCCATCTGCGCCTCCATTGATAACGGCACGTGCACGGCCATCTGGTCTCCGTCAAAATCAGCGTTAAACGCCGTGCAGACGAGCGGATGGACCCTTATGGCCTTTCCTTCTATCAGGACCGGCTGAAACGCCTGTATGCCAAGCCTGTGCAGCGTCGGGGCCCTGTTTAAAAGCACGGGGTGGTCCTTTATCACGTCATCCAATATGTCCCAAACCTCAAGACGCGCCTTTTCGACCATTCTCTTGGCGCTCTTTATCGTATGCACGAATCCTTTTTCCTTAAGTTTCTTTATGATGAACGGCTCGAATAATTCCAGGGCCATTTTTTTCGGAAGGCCGCATTCCCATATCTTCAGTTCAGGTCCTATGACTATGACGCTTCTTCCGGAATAATCGACACGCTTGCCTAAAAGGTTCTGCCTGAACCTGCCCTGCTTGCCTTTTAACATGTCGCTCAGGGACTTTAGCGGCCTGTTCGCCGGACCCAATACCGCTCTGCCGTGACGGCCGTTGTCAAATAACGCGTCGACCGCCTCCTGGAGCATCCTCTTTTCGTTTCTTATGATGATCTCCGGCGCCTTTAACTCTAAAAGTTTTTTCAGGCGGTTATTCCTGTTTATCACGCGCCTGTACAAATCGTTCAGATCGCTGGTCGCAAACCTGCCGCCTTCCAGGGGTATTAACGGCCTCAGGTCAGGCGGTATGACCGGTATGGCGTCCATTATCATCCATTCCGGCCTGTTAGCTGACTTCTTGAAGGCCTCCAATATCTTGAGACGCTTCAGCGTCTTTCGCTTTGACTGCTCTGATTTCTGCTCGTGGAGTTCCTCTTTCAGCTCTTTTATCGACGAGTCAACGTCGATTTCCTTTAAGAGCTCCTTTATGGCCTCGGCGCCTATCATCGCCTTGAACTTGCCGCTGTACTTCTCCATGCACTCCCTGTATTTTTCTTCAGTAAGCAGCTCTTTTTTCTTCAGAGGGGAATCGCCCTGCTCCACCACGATGTACTCTTCGTAATATATGACCTTTTCCAGGTCTCTCAACCCGATGTTCAATATAAGCGACATCCTGCTGGGCATCGCCTTGAAAAACCAGACGTGCGAACAGGGCGCCGCGAGTTCGATATGGCCCATCCTCTCCCGCCTCACCTTGGAAAGCGTCACTTCGACGCCGCAGCGGTCACACACTATGCCTTTATATTTTATGCGCTTGTACTTACCGCAGCTGCATTCCCAATCACGGGTAGGACCGAATATCTTTTCGCAGAAAAGCCCGTCCTTTTCAGGTCTGAGCGTCCTGTAATTTATGGTCTCCGGTTTCCTGACCTCGCCTTTCGACCAGGACCTGATTATATCGGTAGACGCGATTTTTATCGATATGAAATCAAAGGAATTTGTTAGTTCATTTGCTAACATAAATCTCCTTATTACTTCTTTTTCTTGGCCTTTTCTCTCTTTTCCTTCTTGGCCTTCTTGCGCTTTTCCTTAATTTCCTGGGGCGACATCCCCACTACAGGCGCCGCGGCCCCGTCCTTGTATTCTGTCCTTATATCAAGGCCCAGGCTCTGGAGCTCTTTCACGAGCACGTTAAAAGATTCCGGCGTGCCCGGATGAAGGGCGTTTTCCCCTTTTACTATAGACTCGTATACCTTTGTCCTGCCGGTAACATCGTCGCTTTTTACCGTCAGGAGTTCCTGCAGGGTATAAGCGGCGCCGTACGCCTCCAGGGCCCAAACTTCCATTTCCCCGAATCTCTGGCCTCCGAATTGCGCCTTGCCTCCCAGCGGCTGCTGAGTAACCAGGGAATAAGGACCTATCGAACGGGCGTGCATCTTATCGTCGACAAGATGGGCCAGTTTCATCATGTAGATATACCCGACCGTCACCTTTTGGTCGAACGGCTCCCCTGTCAACCCGTCAAAAAGCCTTACCTTGCCGTTTTCAGGAAGTTTCGCGGTCCTTAGTTCGGCCTTTA
>JBAZOA010000057.1:0-7681 GCA_041648935.1 Candidatus Omnitrophota bacterium
GGCGCGGGGGGTCCCTGAACGCGTTTACCGGGGAAGAGGTAACCTGCTTCCTGGCAAAGGTGAGCGGGGAGCATCTTGATACGGCGATCGATCTATTGTCTGACATGGTGCTGAACGCGTCGCTGAATAAGAGCGACGTTGACAGGGAGCGCACGGTGATCATAGAAGAAATAAAGATGTACCAGGACCTGCCTAATCACCACGTGCATGACATACTCGGGGAACTCATGTGGCCCGAACACCCGCTCGGCATGTCTATAGCCGGGAGCATAGAATCGGTAAGTTCCATATCAAGAGAATCGCTCTCGGATTATAAAAATAAAAATTATATCTCAAAAAACATGGCGGTAGTCATCTGCGGCAACCTGGGCAAACTTGACATCCAGGGCAGAGTAAAAAAGATATTCGGCGCCTGTCCAAAAAAAGAGGACATTGTTTCCGATGACTTCAAAAACAGCCAGTCCGGACCGAGGATCAGGATCTTAAACAAGGGCACCGCCCAGTCTCACCTCGCGATAGGACTGCATTCTTTTGGAAGACAACACAAGGACAGGTACGCCCTGAATCTCCTGCATATCATATTGGGCGCGAACATGTCTTCGCGCCTTTTCGAGAGCGTCAGGGAGCAGAAAGGCCTCGCTTACGAAATAGCAACAGAGGTCAAGAGATACAAGGAAACAGGCGCGTTCGTGGTGCACGCCGGCACGGAGCATAAAAAGGTAAAAGAGGCGGTCAGCGTCATAATAAAAGAGCTGAGAAAGATCAAGGAGTTGGCCGTAACGAAAGATGAATTAAGAAGGGCCAAGGAATTTTTCAAGGTCCAGCTCCTCATGGCGCTCGAGGATACGGTGGAACACATGCTATGGCTGGGCGAAGGCATGATATCCTTCGGCAAACTGCCGGATAAAAAAGAGATAATAAAAAAAGTCGAAGCGATTACCGAAGATGACATAACGCGCGTCTCGAACGCTATATTTAAAAGTCAGAATCTGAACCTGGCATTGATAGGGGCGTTGAACGAGAATGAACAGAAAGACATAGAAAAAGAACTTGGTCAGTTATAAGTTTTAAGTTGTAAGTTATGAGAGGTGGTTATGGATAAAAAGATACTGGTGGCGCCCAGCATATTATCGGCTGATTTCAGCGAACTGAGGCGGGAGATAAAAAAGGTCGAGGATTCCGGCGCGGACATGATACACGTTGACGTCATGGACGGCCATTTCGTGCCCAACATAACCATAGGCCCGTTGTTAGTAAAGGCCGCGAGGAGATGCACGGGCATGATCCTGGACGTGCATCTGATGATCGAGAATCCGCATCTTTTCATAAAAGACTTCGCGGAGGCGGGAAGCGATATTATCACGATACATGCGGAGGCATACGAGAGGTTACAAGGTGACAGGGTTGCAGGGTTACAAGGCCTAAAAAAAGGGCAGTCAAAAACCGCGGAAGAGATTGACGAAAAAAGAATAACAGAAGTTCTCAGGCAAATAAAATCTCATGGCAAAAAGGCCGGGATATCGATAAATCCGGGGTCCCCGCTGTGCATCAGGGACGTGCTGAACGAGACTGACATGGTACTGTTCATGTCGGTGCATCCTGGGTTCGGCGGACAGGAGTTCATACGGGAAGTCCTGTCGAAAATAAAAGAATTAAGAAAGATCTACAATGGCGACATAGAGGTTGACGGCGGAATAAATGAAAAGACCGCCAAGGACGTCGTTGACGCCGGGGCAAACATACTGGTAGCGGGCTCGTATTTCTTCGGCGCCAAGGATCCAAAAGAAGCGGTGCGCAAATTACGCTCATAAATAGAAAGGGAGGTTGAGTGCAATGGGAGTCAAGTTCGGAACAGACGGATGGAGGGCGATAATATCTGATGATTTCACGTTCGATAACGTGAAGATAGCGTCGCAGGCGATCGCGGATCACTTTAAGGGGAACAGCGTCGCCATGGCGGTGGGCTATGATTGGAGATTCTTATCCGAGAAATACGCCCAGTTAGTGGCTGAGGTCCTCGCGGGTAACGGCATAAAGGTATTTTTATCGGACAGGGCGGTGCCGACGCCGCTCGTGAGCCTGGCCATAAAACAGAAAAAATTAGCCGGGGGCGTGGTGATAACCGCGAGTCATAATCCGGCCGCGTACAACGGCATAAAGATAAAGGCGTCTTACGCGGGCTCCGCTGAGGAAAACATCACGAAATCAGTGGAGGCGCTTTTGGGGAAAAACAGCATAAGCCGCGTGGACATGGAAGAGGCCGTAAAATCAGGCGCCATAGAATTGATGGACATGAAAACGCCTTACATGAAATTCATAAAGGCGTATATAGATATGAAACACCTTAAAAAAAGCCGCTTGAACGTGCTGGTCGACTGCATGCACGGGGTCGGGGACGGTTACATAAAAGAGGTGCTGAAGAATACAGGGGTCAAGATAACGCAGCTAAGGGAAGGCAGGGACACCCTTTTCGGCGGATACGCGCCAGAGCCGATCCCGAAAAATCTCGTTCCCGCCTTCAAGGCCATGAAGGGCTCGAAATACGACATCTGCATCGTGAATGACGGTGACGCCGACAGGATCGGCGCCATAACGCCAAAAGGGGAGTTTTTGGGCGCGGGCAAGATAATGGCGCTGTTGCTCCTGCATTTCATAGAGGACAAAAAATGGAAAGGCGGGGTCGTGAAGACAGTGTCAAATACCACTCTGATAGACCTCATCACAAAAAAACACAAGCTCAAATTATATGAAACGCCCGTGGGATTTAAATATATCTGCAGACTCATGCTGGACGAGGACATAATGATAGGGGGAGAGGAATCGGGCGGCATAGGCGTCAGGGATTACATGCCCGAGAGAGACGGGATGCTGCTGGGGATCCTCCTCATAGAAATGATGGCCTTTAGAAAAAAAAGCATACTACAGATACTCAAGGACGTTGAGAAAGAATACGGCAGTTTCCGTTACAACAGGATAGACATGGATTATCCTGACGAGAAGAAGAAAAAGCTCATGGGATACCTGAAGGCGAGCCCGATGAAAGAAATACTGGGCAAAAAAGTAACAGAGTTAAAATCCTATGACGGATTCAAGTTCATACTGGAAGACAACAGCTGGTTTATAATGAGGCTTTCCGGCACGGAGCCGATACTGAGGATATACGCTGAGGCTAAGACTGACAAAGAATCCCTGGCCTACCTTGAATACGGCAAAAAACTAGCCCTGAGCATGTGACAAGTTGACACTCGAGTAATACTCCTTTTGTCAACTTAGATATTTATGGATAAAGCGAAAATAAGGAATTTTTGCATCATCGCGCACATAGACCACGGTAAGTCCACGCTTGCTGACAGATTGCTTCAGCTTACAGAAACGGTTAACCAGCGGCAATTCAGAGAACAGCTGCTGGACGACATGGACCTGGAAAGGGAACGCGGGATTACCATTAAGGCGAGCGCCGTCAGGATGTCTTACAAGTCAGCCAGCGGGGATATTTACGAGCTGAACCTTATTGACACGCCAGGGCATGTCGACTTCAGCTATGAGGTATCAAAATCCCTGTCAGCATGCGAAGGCGCGGTCCTTCTCGTGGACGCGGCCCAGGGCGTAGAGGCCCAGACAGTCGCGAACCTCCAGCACGCGCTTGATAAAAAGCTCGTGATAATCCCCGTCATAAATAAAATCGACCTGCAGAACGCGGACCCTGAAAGGGTCAAAAACGAGATAAAGGGCATCCTGGACGCCGAAGACAACGAAATAATACTCGCCAGCGCAAAAGAAGGTATCGGTACCAAAGAACTCCTTGAAAGGATAATAAGAGACGTGCCTCCGCCGAGCGGAAACAAAGACGAAGCGCTCCAGGCGCTCTTGTTTGATTCGGCGTACGATACCTACCGGGGCGTGATAGTATACGTGCGGGTCGTGAACGGCGTGATAACGAAAGGCATGAACATACTCATGATGGCCAGCTCCAAAAAATACGAGGTTCAGGAAGTAGGCATATTCAGGCCGAAGATGGAACCCGTGGATACCCTTTCCTGCGGAGAGGTCGGCTATGTCATCTGCCAGATAAAAGAGGCCAAGGACGTGAAGAACGGAGACACCGTCACTGACGCCAAGCGGCCCGCGGACAAGCCCCTCATAGGTTACAAGCAGTTGAAACCCATGGTATTCTGCGGCATCTATCCTGTCAACGCGAAAGATTTTGATTTTCTAAAAAACGCCATTGAGAAGCTGGAGCTGAGCGACTCATCTTTCATATATGAGCCTGAGAATTCCCCGTCGCTGGGTTTTGGGTACAGGGCGGGTTTTCTCGGGCTTTTGCACATGGAGATAGCGCAGGAGAGACTGGAGAGAGAATACGACCTGAATCTCGTCATTACCACCCCGAGCGTCGTTTACAGGGTCAAAGACAAAAAAGGAAGGGTCACGGAAGTCGACAACCCCAGTAAATTGCCCGAGCCTCAAAACATAGAAGAGATCTCGGAACCATTCGCGACTACTTACATAATGGTGCCCCAGGATACGTTAAGCATGGTCATTGAGTTCGCGAAATCGAGACGGGGGGAATATAAATCGACGGAGTATATTTCTCAGGAAAAGATAAAGCTTGTTTTTCAGATACCGCTGTCCGAACTCATAGTTGATTTTTATGACAAGATAAAATCCATGACAAGAGGCTACGGCTCCCTGGATTATGAGGTGAGCGAATACAGGCCGGGAAACCTCGTGAAACTCGACATATTGATAAACGGGGACCCCTGCGACGCGCTTTCCTCCATTGTTCATAAAGAAAGATCTCAGCACAGGGGCAGGATACTCGCGGCGAAGCTGAGAGAACTCATACCCAGGCAGATGTTTGAAGTGGCCATACAAGCGGCCATAGGGAATAACGTGGTGGCGAGAGAAACGGTCCGGGCGATGAGCAAAAACGTCACCAGCAAGTGCTACGGCGGGGACATCACCCGTAAGCGCAAGCTCTGGGAAAAACAAAAAGAGGGCAAAAAACGCATGAAACAATTCGGCAAGGTGCAGATACCGCAAGAGGCATTTCTCGCGGCGTTAAAAATAGAATAGGAGACGCGATGTTTGACAAAATGTACGATAAAATGAATGACAAGACGCGTTATTTCATGAAGGAATGGGTCGAGCCCATAGTCATCGCCGTGATACTGGCCTTGATAATAAGGGCCTTCGTGGTCCAGGCCTTCAAGATACCGACAGGTTCGATGAGGCCCACGCTGATAGAAGGTGACAGGATCCTGGTCAATAAATTCATCTACCGGTTCGCCCAGCCGAAAAGAGGGGACATCATCGTCTTCGTCTCCCCCGAAGACAAGAAAAAAGACTTTATAAAGCGCCTCGTAGGCCTGCCCGGGGAGACCATCCAGATGCAAAACGGATCTATCCTGATAAACGGCGAGGATGTCGGGGGCGAGGGCAACCTGAAAGAAAGGTACTATTATAACAGGGGCGATTTCGGAAAGGAGAACGAGTCCGTCAAGATACCTGACGACGCGTATTACGTGCTCGGAGACAACAGTATCTCGAGCCGAGACTCCAGATACTGGGGCTTTATGCCGAAAAAATACCTTTTGGGCAAGGCGTTTCTGATCTATTGGCCTCCAAACAGGATAAAGGTCATAAAATAAATTGATTTTTTTGGCGGTATTTGTTATAATTAAAAATAAGAAGAGGGGGGTGGAAAATGAAGAGATTAACAATTCTGGTATCGGTTGTCATGTTAGCGGCCATGGTCGGTTGCACGGGAACTCAAAAAGGAGCGGGCATAGGCACCCTTATAGGCGCCGGAGCCGGGGCGATAATAGGCCATCAGTCAGGACACACGGCTGAAGGCGCCCTGATAGGCGGCGCGGCGGGCGCGGCGGGCGGAGCGCTCGTAGGCGACGCGATGATGACCAAATTCTGTCCTGTATGCGGAAGAGAATACGGCTCGGATGTGCAGTATTGCACGGCTGACGGAACAGAATTAAAGGCAAAACAGCAATAACCCAAGCAGAATCAAATAGTTTAAATAATAAACCGCATCTCGTAATTCGGGATGCGGTTTATTATTTATATAAAACACTAGGCTTTTCTTCAGCCGATGGGCCTAAAGAAAAGCCTACGCCGATTCGAGCGGGCACGGTGTCTCCCGACAACCAGGGGTTTGTCAGGACGTTCGGCCTAAACGTTCTGAGAATAGATTTGTTTTTAGTTTAGTTAGGCCTCACTCTTTTTTGTTTTGACAGGCAGTATCTTTACTTGTCCGGTAGTCCTGGGGTTACGCAAAACAAAGAAGCCTTCCAAACCCCTGGTTGTCGGGAGACGAGCGAGAATCGGGGCGGACGAGCGTCTTTTCGTAGGCCCATCGGCTGGAGAAAATACAGATTGACCATACTTTTTTACCGTGTTAAAATAATTTGTTATGACTATCGAGGAATTCAGGATAACGTTTCTGCCGGACAATAAATCCGTGTCAATAAGCCACGGCACGGACCTCTTGACAGCAGCCATAAAAGCGGGCGTGAACATATACAACAGCTGCGGCGGGGAGGGTGTGTGCGCCAGGTGCAAGGTCATAGTGAACAAGGGCAGGCACGCCTCTGAATTAAGCGGCAGGATACCCGAGGAAGAAAGAAAAAAAGGATATGTCCTTGCCTGCAGGACAGTACCGGAATCAGACATGACAATCACGATACCCGAGGAGTCGAGGATCGCGGACGTGGAGATACTCACAAAGGAAAGCAGGGAAAACAGACTCGCAGGACTCTACACCCCCACGGAAGAAATAGAGGAAGAGCGCGAAAGGATAAAAAAATTATTCAGGCACGGCCCTTTATCAAACAAGATATTCCTTGAAATTCCTCCCCCGAATCTGGACGATAATATGGGAGACGCTGACCGCCTGTTCAGGGAAATAAGAAAAAAAAGAGATGTGGGCGTAATGCAGATGGGCCTGTCCAACATAAAGAAACTGCCGCGCCTCCTGAGAGAGAGCGGCTGGAAAATCACGGCCACCCTGGGCAACAGAAACGGCACCGCGGAAATCGTGCTCGTGGAGCCGGGAGACACGTCCAAGAAAAACTTCGGCATAGCCCTGGACATAGGCACTACCACCCTGGTGGCGTATCTGGTGGACCTCGATTCGCAGAAAGTCCTCGGGCACAAGGCAAGCTATAATCCGCAGGTGAATTTCGGCGAAGACGTCATATCGCGCATAATATTCGCGCAGGAAGAAAAAGGACTTGAGACCCTGCATCACGCCGTGGTAGACGCGATAAACCTGCTGATTTCAGGACTGGCGAACGAAAATCGCCTGACGCTGGACGACTTGACCGCCGTCACGATAGCGGGCAACACCACCATGACGCACCTGGTCCTGAAAATAGACCCGTCGTACATAAGAAAAGAACCTTACATCCCGGCCGTGAATTTCACGCCTGTCATAAGGGCCAGCGAGGCCGGGATCAAGATAAACCCGAGGGGCTTATTGGCGTGCCTCCCATGCGTGGGAAGCTACGTGGGAGGCGACATAGTGGCAGGGGTATTGAGCTCGGGCATGAACGAAACCAGCGGCCCGTCACTCTTAATAGACCTGGGGACCAACGGGGAAATCGCCCTGGGCGACAAGGAATGGTTCATCGCCTGCTCAACCTCAGCCGGCCCCTGTTTCGAGGGA
>JBAZOA010000058.1:0-7678 GCA_041648935.1 Candidatus Omnitrophota bacterium
GATAGGGGATTCTGAGTTTGATAAAAGGCTCAATGTCCTGGTCACGGTCCTGGAGCAGTTGGATACGGACATAAACAGGATCAAATATATTGACCTGCGTTTCGAGGACCCCATAGTGGGGCCCAAATAGAGGTATCATGCATTCGGATATTATTTGCGGTTTGGATATAGGGGCTTCTTCGATACGCGCCTTGATAGGAGACGGTTCAGGCCGGGTCCTGGGTTTTGGGGCGGCCCCCACGAAAGGTTTTTCAAAAAGCGTGGTTTCGAACCTGGCATTATTGTCGGACGCCATAGAGGCCGGTGTGTCCAAGGCGGAAGAGATGGCGCGCTGCAGGGTCAGAAAGGTGATCACGAACGTCTCAGGTGTTCACATAAGGACCTTTCAGAGCAGGGGGTCGGTGCATATCTCGGACAGGCCGAGCGAGATCACGAAAGAGGATATAAAGAGATGCGTCGAATCAGCCAAGGTGATAGCCATGTCCCTGGACAGGGAGCCGGTGCACCTGATACCGGTCAGGTTCTTCATAGACGACAAGATGGAGATAAACGACCCATTGGGCCTGTTTGGCTCAAAGCTGGACGTGGACCTGAATATAATCACCTCTCTCGTTACCGTGCTGCAGAATGTCACCAAGGCGGTCAATCTGGCCGGTTATGAGGTTGATGATATAGTAGCTTCCGGCGCGGGTTCTGGGTTGGCCGTTTTTGATAAAACGGAATTGGAGTCGGGCGCCATATGCGCGGACATAGGCAAGGAGCTGACGGAATTGACTTTATTCGTGGATGGGAAATTAAGGGATACCTTTAGTTTTCCTTTCGGCGGAGACGACCTCACGCAGGTCCTGCAGGACAGGCTCAAGATAATGTTCGACGAGGCGGAGGAATTAAAGATAAAATACGGCATAGTCACGCGGGAACTGTCAAAGATAGACGACGCCCAGATACTGGTCCCCTGTCTGGCTGAGACAAGGTCCACGTCAAAAAGCGAGATCTCCAATCTCCTGTTGCCCAAGGTGGAGGCGATGGCGGAGGAGACTCAGAAGAAATTAAGCCCGTTTTTAAAAAATAGAAAATCCCTGCCGCGCATAAGCGTTATAGGCGGGGTTTCAAGGATGGACGGCGTCATCGAGACGATAGAGGATATCATGGGCGTGCCTGTCGGCATGGGCGTGATAAAAGGCCTGGATGATTTGAAAGACATATCTTTCGCCTGTTCTTTGGGCCTCATGAGGCACGGGGTCAGCAGGCTGGCGGGCGCCAGGCAGAGATATTCGCCGAAGACAGGAAATGTCTTCGCGAAGACATTCGCGAGGATAAAGGCGTTATTCTCGGAATATTTTTAAGAGGCGCGATATGATGACAGGTATAATAGGGGCGGGTAACATGGGCGCGGCCATAGCGTCCCGCGTAAAAGGCAAAGTCCTTATCAGCGATGCCGATCCGGCAAGGCCAAGGGCGATAAAAAATAAACGTGTTTTCACGGGCCGCGATAACGTTGATCTGGCGAAGCGTTCCGATATTATCATAATCGCGGTCAAGCCGCAGGATATAGACAGGGTTTTAAGGGAGATACGGCCGTGGGTCAAAGGTAAGCTTGTCATTTCAATAGCCGCGGGCGTGTCCACGAAATTCATCGAGAAGACGCTCGGCGGCGCGAGGGTCATAAGGGTCATGCCTAATCTGCCTCTGTTGGCCAATAGAGGCATGTCAGCTATCACGGCCGGCAGGCGGGCAACGGGGGAGGACATGAAAAAGGCCCGCGGCATTTTCGCGGGATTGGGCGAGGTGGCGGAGGTCAGGGAGAATTTAATGGACGCCGTGACCGCTTTGAGCGGCAGCGGCCCCGCGTATTATTTTTTATTTACTTCGTTATTGGCTGAGGCGGGAGAGGCAAGCGGTTTAAGAAAAGACCTGGCGGACAGGCTGGCGAAGGCTACTTTTACAGGCGCCGCGAGGCTGGCCGAATCAGGCGGTTTGTCTATGGCGGATTTCGTGAAAAAGGTCGCCTCCAAGGGCGGTACCACAGAGGCGGCCTTAAAGGTGTTCAAGCGGAAAAAGCTGGGGGCGATTTTAAAGCAGGCAGTCGCGGCCGCAATGCAGCGTTCTCGTAATCTTACAACAAGATGAAGACGAAAAATGGTCCCTCGCCGCATCAGTTCTGAAATAAGGCGGCTTCGGGATCAAATTTTGCTTCGCAAAATTTGGGAGGCAAGATGCCGAAGATAGGTATAATTGGCGGAAGCGGGTTATATGATATAGAAGATTTAAGGGATGCAAAGGAAATCAAGGTGGATACGCCTTTTGGAGAGCCTTCGGACAACTATATTATAGGTACGCTTGAAGGCGTTGAGGTCGCGTTTTTGGCGAGGCATTCCAGGGGCCACAGGATACTTCCCACCGAGGTCAATTACAGGGCGAATATATACGGCATGAAAAAGCTCGGGGCGGAGTGCGTAATATCCATTTCCGCGGTGGGGAGTTTTAAAAAGGAATTAAAGCCGTTAGACGTGGTGCTCCCAGATCAGTTTGTTGACAGGACCAACCAGGCGCGCAAGACGACGTTTTTCGGAGACGGCATAGTGGCGCACATAAGTTTCGCGGAGCCAGTTTGCGGCGAGCTCAGGAAAACAATATACGACGCCTGCGGGAGGCTCAGGATCACCGCGCATGACAGGGGTACGTACCTTAATATGGAGGGCCCCGCGTTTTCCACGAAGGCCGAGTCGCGCCTGTATAAAAGCTGGGGCATGGACATAATAGGCATGACAAACATGCCGGAGGCCAGGCTTTCCCGCGAAGCGGAAATGTGTTTCGCCACCATAGCATTGGTCACGGATTATGACTGCTGGCACGATGAGGCGGTTACTATAGATATGGTGGTGCAGAATCTGCGTAAGAACGTGGAGACGGCGAGAAGGCTGATAAAGGCGGTCATCCCCAATATCCCTAAAAAGAGAAACTGCGGCTGCCAGGAGGCGCTCAAGTACGCCATCATGACGGACAGGAAGCTCGTACCCGCGAAGACCAGGGAAAAGCTCAGTTTGATAATAGGCAAATATGTTAATTAAAACGGCAGCTTAAAACTGAAAAATGGAATATAAGAAAACCTTAAATCTGCCAAAGACGGAATTTCCCATGAAGGGCGACTTGCCCGTAAAGGAGCCGGTTATCCTGAAAAAGTGGGCGGAGATGGATATTTACGCCAAGATACGCCAGCGGCGCAAGGGCGCGCCAAAATACATATTGCATGACGGGCCGCCTTACGCGAACGGCGTCATACATATAGGTCACGCCCTGAACAAGACCCTCAAGGACATAGTTGTCAAGTTCAAGACAATGAGGGGGTTTGACGCGCCTTACGTGCCTGGCTGGGACTGCCATGGCATGCCCATAGAGCATCAGCTTTTCAAGGAGATGCGCAAGACAAAACACGACGTGGACCAGGTCAGCTTCAGGAAGATGGCCCGTGAGTTCGCCATGAAATTCGTGGGCATACAAAAAGAGGAATTTAAAAGGCTGGGTGTGTTTGGTGACTGGGAAGATCCGTATCTTACCCTGAAACCGGCCTACGAAGAGGCGATAGTGAGGAGTTTTAATAAACTCGCCAGGGATGGATACGTGTACAGGGGTTTGAAGCCCATAAACTGGTGCGCCAGGTGCGAGACAGCCCTCGCTGAGGCCGAGGTGGAGTACGAGGATCACGTGTCTCCGTCTATATATGTGAAATTTAACGTGGAGACACAAGGACACGCACAGGAATCTTTTTTGGTTTGGACAACGACGCCATGGACGCTGGTTTCGAACGTCGCCATAGCGGTGCATCCGGACCTGGATTACGCGACGGTTAAATTGGACAGCGGCGAGACGCTTATCTTCGCGAAAGACCTTTTAGAGAAAACCCTGCGGAAACTGGGCGTCAATGGGCATGTCATAAAGACGCAGAAGGGCAGGTCTCTCGAGGGCATTAAGGCGAGGCATCCTTTTTTAAACAGGGCGTCAGCGGTCGTATTGGCGGATTACGTCTCGAATCTGGACGGGACCGGGTGCGTGCATATAGCGCCGGGACACGGCCAGGAAGATTACGAGGTGGGATTGAGGTATGGCCTCCCGGTCATCATGCCCGTGGACGAGAAGGGCCGGTTTAAAAAAACAGATTCCTGTGAGGTGCCTGATTCCGTGGCAGGGAAGACCACGCTGGAGGCGAACGACGAGGTCATTAAAATCCTGCTGGATAAAAAGGCGCTGGCGTTGTCTGAAAAGACAAATCATTCGTATCCGCATTGCTGGAGGTGCCACGAGCCGCTTTTATTCCGCGCCACAAAGCAGTGGTTCGCCGGGGTGGATAAAAATAATCTGCGTTTAAATACTATCAATGAGATCAAAAAAGTAAAGTGGGTGCCTGAGATAGGGGAAAAACGGATTTCAAGCATGATGGAGCTCAGGCCTGACTGGTGCCTTTCGAGGCAGCGTTACTGGGGGGTGCCCGTACCTGTCTTGTATTGCGCCTCATGCAACGCCGAGATAGTCGACGGCGGGGTCATGGAGAGGATAGAGACGATTTTCGGCCGGGAAGGGTCTGACGCGTGGTTCATCAAGGAGGCGAAGGCCTTCGCGCCGCCGGGATTCAAGTGTACCAGTTGCGGCGGGTCGGATTTCAAAAAAGAGACGGACATACTCGATGTTTGGTTTGAGTCAGGCGCGAGCCATCAGGGCGTATTGAGGGCAAGGGCCGACCTGGGATTTCCCGCGGATCTTTATCTGGAAGGCAGCGATCAGCACAGGGGCTGGTTCCAAACTTCTATTTTAATAGGCATGGGGGTGGAAGGCCGCTCGCCGTTTAAAAATGTGTTGACGCACGGTTTCGTGGTTGACGGCGAGGGAAAGAAGATGTCAAAGTCGGCGGGCAACGTCATGGCGCCGCAGGAGATCATCTCAAGGCAGGGCGCGGATGTGCTGCGCCTGTGGGTCAGTTCCTCTTCGTATTTTGACGACGTGAGGATATCCGAGGAGATATTACAGCGCACGGTAGAGGCGTACCGGAAGTTCAGGAATACCGCCAAGTATCTGCTGGGCAATCTTTACGACTTCGACCCTGAAAAAGACGCCCTTTCCCCGGAGGAGATGTGGGAGATAGACAGGTGGGCCTTGTCGCGGCTTAATTCAGTTTTAAAAGACGTCACGGGGTCCTTTGAGAGATTCATGTTTCACGAGGTCACCGCGTCTATCTATAAATTCTGCATAGTCGATTTATCTAATTTTTATCTTGATATTTTAAAAGATAGGTTGTATACTTTTGGGGCTGGTTCGAAGCCGAGGCGTTCGGCGCAGACAGTCCTTTACAGGATATTGAGCGTCATAGTGAGGGAATTGGCGCCTCTCATCCCGTTTACCAGCGAAGAGATGTGGAGTTATTTCAATAAAGACAGTTCGGTGCACGAGGCTGATTGGCCCGTGGTTGACGAGAAGGCGATAGACGTTGAGTTGGAAGGCCGGTGGGCCGGTTTGATAAAATTAAGGGAAGAGGTCCTGAAGGCGCTGGAAGAAAAGCGCGCGGCAAAGGTGATAGGCAGTCCGCTGGACGCGAAAGTGAGACTTATCATAAAGGAAGAGGATGAGTTCAAATTCGTGTCAGGATATATAAAGGAGTTACCTTATATATTTATCGTATCTCAGGTTGAGGTGGAAAAAGGCGGTTCCAGGGAGATAAACGTGGTCAAGGCGGATGGAAAGAAATGTTCGAGGTGCTGGAATTGGAGCGTTTTCGTGGGAAGCGATGTTAATCATTCAACGCTCTGCCAGAGATGCCTGAGTGTTGTAAATGGAGGATGAGACAGCATGTTTAGACGAGGCATTGCGAAATATAAGAAATTGCTCATAGACAAGAGGGAAGAGATAACCGGTGAGATCGACCACATAGCTAAGGAAAACCGCAATTCCCAGAAAGAGGCGTCAGGCGATCTTTCCGGTTACAGCTATCACATGGCTGACATGGCAAGCGATAGTTATGACAGGGAATTGAATCTGAACATAGCCGGAGAAGAGCAGGAGATCATTTACGATATAGACGAGGCCTTGAAGCGTATAGAGGAGGGTAAGTTCGGAAAATGCCTTTCCTGCGGCAAGAAAATACCTTCAAAGCGGCTCAACGCCCTTCCTTACGCGAAATATTGCATACAATGCCAGTCAAAAGAGGAAAAACACAAGGAATAATCTGCGTCCTGGTCTTTTTAGCCGTTCTTGCCCTTGATCAGGTTACCAAGTCAATAGTCCATTCTACTTTTTCAGCGGGCCAATCAGTACCTATAGTAAAGAACGCGCTTCATTTCACGTTCGTCAGGAATACCGGCGCCGCGTTCGGCCTTTTTAAAAACAGCACAAATTTCTTTGTGCTGGTTTCCATATTGGCAGTGGCGTTCATATCGGTTGTCATATACAGGTCCGTAAGAAAAGGGGAATTCCTGAATAATTATTTCTGTAACTTCGGCCTTATCCTTGTGATGGCAGGGGCTTTCGGAAATCTTATAGATAGGGTTAGATTTTCATATGTTATTGATTTTATTGATGTTAGGATATGGCCTGTTTTTAATATAGCCGATAGCGCCATTACCATAGGAAGCGTCATTTTGGTCATCGCGATGCTGGGCCAAAGGCGCCAAATTGACAAACCATAAAACCTATGGTATAATTTAAGTAAGAAATAGGAGGTCTATTTTTTTATTATAATTAAGTAAAAAGATTTAAAAAGTTTTGAGTGAGGTTAAAATGAGAGAATTATTATTCAAAAACATAACCTCCGGCAATAAAAAAAGAAGAGACCTTTTTCTTTCAGAGACAGTAGAGAGAAACGGGGTAAAGACCACCACGCGAAGGCATTCCATTTATATAGTTGAGGGGACCAGTAAGTTTGATACACTTCAAGAGCTGTCGGAATGGAAAAAGAACGTAGACGCGACCAACAAGAGACACGTGTTTATTTTAAAAAAGCGCGACTCGCAGTCAAAGAAAGATACCTTTATATGCGATGTGGTCGGTAAGTTTTACGCCGTCAACGAGCAGGATATCTACGCGATAGCGTTCAAGCATTCTTTTGAGATAGATTTTCATTATCCGCAGGTAACATAAAAGGAGGTGAAGTAGTTTATTTTTTCTCCTTGGTTGCCCCCATCGTCCCTACTCAGGCGATGGGGGTTTTTATTTATATGTTATTGACTACCCAATATCCATATGATAAACTTTAGTCAATCATGAATAAAAAATTAAAAATAGCTGTTTTGGGGGACGGCGGCTGGGGCACTGTCCTGGCCATTCTCCTGTGTGAAAAAGGTTATGAGGTTTTCTTGTGGAGCGCCTTCAGGGATAACGCGAAATCCCTGGTCAGGCACGGAGAGAACAGGAAATTTCTGCCGGGCTTCAGGATACCCGGGGGCGTCAATGTTACTTCAGACATGCGGATTGCCTGCAAAGACGCTGATCTGATAATACTGGCGATCCCGTCCCGTTTTTTAAGAGATGTCCTGGCGAAGAACAAGGCGGCGCTGAAGGGTTCAGGGGCGGGTTTTGTAAGCGTGGTAAAAGGCGTGGAGCAGGGGACTTTATTGAGGATGAGCGAGGTCGCGATAGACGTATTAGGCAGGGTGAAGATAGCCGTCTTGTCAGGCCCCAGCATAGCGCCTGA
>JBAZOA010000059.1:0-7569 GCA_041648935.1 Candidatus Omnitrophota bacterium
TTCCGTCTTCGGCGAAAGGCATGTCTTCTTCCGGCAGTATCTTGGCGATGACGCCCTTGTTGCCGTGCCTGCCGGCCATCTTGTCGCCTACCGAAAGCTTCTTCTTGCTCGCGACGTAAACCACCACCCTCTTTAATACGCCCGCCGGCAGCTCATCACCCCTCTTGACCTTGTCTATCTCATGTTCCTCTTCGTACAGCACCTCTTCTATCTGATCGTTATACACCATCAGGGTGCGCTTCACCTCTATCTCAAGGCCGGGATCAGCCTCTATCTTTATGCTGGATATATCGCATTTTTCAAATTTGGATATGTCTTTCTTTCTTATGGGCCTGCCTTCGGCTATCAGGGAAGAACCTGTTTCGTCGGACAAAAGCGGCGCGCTCAATTTAACCCCGCTGAGCAATTTATACAGGCGCTCCTGTCTCTCATTTTTGATGTTTTCCAGGCGCGCCTCTTGTTCCTCGTGTATCCTGGCTATCTCCCTGTTTTCGTTCTGGATCTCTTCCTTTGTCTTTGACTTCTGGCCTTTTCTGGAAAACACCTTTGTCTCAACCACTATCCCCTCTACCCCGGAAGGAACTGTCAGGGACGCGTCGCGCACGTCGCTCGCCTTCTCCCCGAAAATAGCGCGCAGCAATTTCTCTTCGGGCGAAAGCTCTGTCTCGCTCTTGGGGGCGACCTTTCCCGTCAGTATATCCCCGGGCCCAACCTCGGCGCCTACCCTTACTATGCCATCTTCGCCCAGATTCTTGAGTGATTCCTCGCTCATGTTGGGTATGTCTCTCGTAATCTCTTCATTGCCAAGCCTTGTCTCCCTGGCTTCTATCTCGAACTGCTCTATATGCACGGAGGTATAGACATCTCCTTTTACCAGCCTTTCACTGACAAGTATGGCGTCTTCAAAGTTATAACCGCGCCAGGGCATAAAAGCCACCAATACGTTTCTCCCCAGGGCCAGCTCTCCATCCTGCGTACCCGGGCCGTCAGCTATGACATCCCCCGTCTTTACCTTATCCCCCAGATTGACGGCCGGCCTCTGATTCACGCTTGTATTGGCGTTGCTCCTGCCGAACTTTCTCAATTTATACGTTATGCTGTTATTAATAACCACTTCGTCTGACTGGACCGCCGTGACCTTTCCATCCGACCTGGCGGTTACCACGGCGCCCGAATCGACAGCCACCTTTCCTTCCAGCCCCGTGCCTATCAGCGGCGCTTCCGTGAATAATAAAGGTACCGCCTGGCGCTGCATATTCGAACCCATCAATGCCCTGTTGGCGTCGTCGTGCTCCAGAAAAGGTATGAGGCCCGCCGCTATGCTGACGAGCTGCTTGGGAGAAACATCCATGTAATCTATCTTGTTTGGCTGGACCAGCGGGAAATCCCCCTTGTGCCTGCAGGAAACCCTGTCCTCTAAAAAATACCCTTCTTTGTCAATCTTCGCGTTCGCCTGCGCTACTATGTATTTATCCTCCACGTCCGCCGTGAGATATTCTATCCTATTGGTGACCTTCCCGCCTTCGACCTTTCTGTAAGGCGTTTCCACGAATCCGAATTTATTGACCCTCGCGTAAGTACTGAGAGAAGATATGAGTCCTATGTTCGGGCCTTCCGGGGTCTCGATGGGGCATATCCTTCCGTAATGCGAATGGTGCACGTCTCGCACCTCAAAACCGGCCCTTTCCCTCGATAATCCTCCGGGACCCAGCGCGCTGAGGCGCCTCTTGTGAGTCATTTCAGCGAGCGGGTTTGTCTGGTCCATGAACTGAGAAAGCTGGCTCCTGCCGAAAAAGTCCTTTATGACGCTGGAAACGACCTTGGAATTTATCAGGTGGTACGGCATCATGGCGTCAATGTCGTATATGGCCATCCTGTCCTTGCAGAACCTTTCCATCCTAGCAAGGCCTATCCTGAACTGCTCGGAGAGAAGCTCCCCGACAGTCCTTATCCTTCTGTTGCCAAGATGATCGATATCGTCGATCACCCCCTCCCCGTTTTTCAAATCCAGCAGATACCTTATCACGCTTACTATAGTCTCATTGTCAAGGACCGTTTTCTCGAGAGACAGATTCATGCTCAACTTGCGATTCAATATGTAACGGCCGACCTTACCCATGTCATATCTCTTCTTGTCAAAAAACATCTTGTCTATGAACGCCTTCGCGCTCTCAAACGTAAGCGGGTCACCGGGCCTCATTTTCTTATATATGTCCAGCAGCGCCTCTTCTCTGGTCTTTGTATGATCCCTTGAAAGGGTATTCGCGATCTCCTGCACCGTATCCCTGAATAATTCAATATAACGCACGCCGCTGTCCCATAATTTTTCTATCGTCTGCTCGTCCAGGATACTGTTATTCGCAAGGAGGATATCGCCGGTTTCTGGATGTTTTATGTCCTTCACCACGACCCTGCCGACGCATTTAAGCAGAGACGCCTTTCTCATGGGTCTGACCCTTTCCACTCCGGTAAAGAGCCTCATGATCTCCTCATTGGTCTCATATCCGAGCGCGCGCAGTAAAATAGTGGCGAGGACTTTCTTGCGCCTGTCGATAAACACGTAAAGCACGTCATTTATGTCAAATTCGAATTCCAGCCACGCGCCGCGGCCGGGTATTATCCTGCCGGAATAAAGCCACCTGCCTGTCGGATGCATGGTCTCCTCAAAAGAGACGCCCGGAGAACGGTGCAGCTGACTCACTATGACCCTCTCATCCCCGTTAATTATAAAAGTCCCGTTTTCTGTCATTAACGGCAGGTCCCCGAGATAAACCTCCTGCTCCTTGGTGTCTTTCTTTGATTTCAGGCGGACTTTTATTTTCAGCGGGGCCGCGAAAGTCACCGCCCTCTTCTGCGACTCCAGACGGTCATATTTCGGCTTTCCCAATGTATAATATAAAAATTCCAGCTTGTAATTGCCGTCGTTACTCTCTACGGGAAAGACCTCTTCGAACACGCCCTGCAGGCCTTCCGCCTTGCGCTTGGTCTTAGGCGTATCCTCTTGAAGAAAATCCTCGTACGACTGGGTCTGCAACTCTAAAAGATAGGGTATGCCCGTCCCGTCTTTTAGCCTCGCGAAATTCTTGACATTTTTCATGAAAACTCCATATTTCGTACAGCGTATTGCGTGCGGCGCATGACGCGCGACGCAAAAACGCGCGACAAAAACATGTTATTTTAATTCTACTTTAGCTCCCTGAGCCTCGAGCTGCTTCTTTATGGTCTCCGCCTCGTCCTTTGAAACGCCCTCTTTAACAGTCTTTGGCGCGCCTTCCACCAAATCCTTTGCTTCCTTGAGGCCGAGATTCGTTATGGCGCGGATCTCCTTGATTACCTGTATCTTCTTGTCGCCCGAAGAAGCGAGCACCACGGTAAAGGTCGTCTTTTCTTCCTGGGGAGCTGCCGCGCCCGCCGCCGCTCCAGGGGCTGCCGCCATTACCGGCGCCTGGGCCGTCACGCCGAACTTCTCTTCCAACGATTTCACCAGGTTAGACAACTCCAGCACGCTCATCTGTTCGATTGTAGTGAGCATCTCTTCGATCTTTTTGTTATCTGACATATTACCCTCCCTTATTTTATGCCGCCTTTTTTATCTTTAACCGCGTTCAACGCGTACAATAGTTTACATATGATGGCGTTTAACGCGCTTGCCATACCCTGTATGGGCGAATTCAGGACTATCGCCAATTTCGTGAGCAGGACCTCCCTGGAAGGAAGCGACGCGTACACGATAATGTCCTGCCTGGAAAAAAACTCGCCTTTCTCTATCCCGCCCTGTATCTTCAGCGGCTCGTGATCCTTTGAGAATTTTACAAGTATCTTTGACAACGCCACCGGATCCGTCTTGGACGCGGCTATGCCCACGTCACCCTGCAGAAGATCAGACAGCCTGTTATTCGAGGTTTCTTTCAACGCGACCTTCGCCATGGAATCCTTTACCACCAGGTATTCGCAGGCGGCCTTTTTCAATTCCCTGCGCAGCTCGTTTAATTCCTGCGCGCCAAGGCCTTTATAATTAGTGACTATAAGCGTGGTGGCGGAACCTATCCTGGAGGATATCTCCTTCACCATTATTTTCTTTGTCTCTAACGCTAATTTAGCCATCAGGTTGCCCCCAGTTTAAGTAAATCCAGTTTCAGGCCGGGGCCCATCGTGGTGGACATCGATATATTCTTCACGAATTTTCCCTTCATCGATGCCGGCCTTGATTTCATCACGGCGTGTATGACTATCTCCGAGTTTTCGCGTATCGCCTTTTCCTCAAAAGACACCTTTGCCACTCCTATATTTATATTGCCCTGTTTGTCCAGCTTGTATTCAACCTTGCCCGCCTTCGCCTCTTTCACGGCCCTGCCCAGGTCGTTCGTGACAGTGCCTGTCTTGGGATTCGGCATCAGGCCGCGCGGACCAAGCACCTTGCCCAGCTTGCCCACATCACGCATCATATCGGGAGAGCTTATCACCACGTCAAAATCTATCCACCCGGAAGCTATCTTCGCGATGAGGTCATCTCCCCCCACATAATCCGCGCCCGCCTCTTTCGCGGCGTTCGCGCCCTCACCCTTACACAACACCAACGCCTTTATCTTCCTGCCGCTGCCGTGAGGCAATATGACAGTACCCCTTACCATCTGGTCCGACTGCTTGGGATCAACGCCAAGATTAAACGCCAGCTCAACAGTCTCGTCGAACTTGACCTTAGGCGTCTTTTTCAGCGCGGCCACCGCCTCTTCAATGGAATATACCTTATTAATATCCGTCACCTTTTGAATCTCTTTTTGTCTCTTTGTAAGTTTTGGCATGCTTTTTGGCGCACTGAAGTGTGCCCTACAATTTTATCCAGATATATCAATGCCCATGCTGCGGGCAGTGCCCTCGACTATCTTCATGGCATTTTCTATATCATTGGCGTTCAAATCCTTCATCTTCGCTTCCGCTATTTCCTTTACCTGCTGCCTGGTGACCTTGCCCATCTTTTCCTTGTTCGGCTGGCCTGACGCCTTCGCTATGCCGCAGGCGCGTTTTAAAAGCACTGAACAGGGAGGACTTTTTATTATAAATGTAAAGGACTTGTCTTCGTATACCGTTATTACCACCGGCAGCACCAACCCGGGCCTATCCTTTGTCTTTTCGTTAAAAGACTTGCAGAATTCCATTATGTTCACGCCATGCTGACCCAACGCCGGTCCAACCGGCGGCGCGGGATTGGCCTGAGCCCCGGTCACGTGCAATTTTATCATTGATTTTACTTTTTTAGCCACGATTACAACCTCTCTGCCTGCCAGTATTCCAGCTCAACAGGCGTCGCTCTTCCGAATATCGAAACCATCACCTTTATCTTGCCCTTATTTGGATTGACTTCTTCCACGGTGCCGTTGAAATTTATAAAAGGCCCCTCTATTATCTTTATATTATCCCCTTTTTCGAAGATAACTTTGGGAGTCGGTTTTTCTTTTCTCTCTTCGCTCTGCTTTATAATGTGATTTACTTCGCTCTCTAATAAAGGGGCGGGTTTTGACTTAGAGCCTATGAATCCGGTTACTCCGGGCAGGTTCCTTATTACATACCAGACATCGTCGTCCATGTCCATCTCCACCAGGACGTAGCCCGGGAAGAATTTTCTCAGAGATATCTTCTTCTTGCCGTCTTTGACCTCCGAAACCTGCTCTGTCGGTATCAGGACCTGAAAGACCTTGTCTTTTAATACGCCCTCCTGCATCTTGCTTTCGATATTGGCCTTAACCCTATCTTCCTGGCCTGTCAACGCATGTATTACATACCACTTATGACTCATAAAAAGAACGGTCCTTTTACCTTAATATAATACTTATGGTACGCGACAGCACTATGTCAACTATACCTATAAATATAGCCAATAAAATTGTCGATGCTATTACCACTATAGTGGATCCGATCAATTCTTCCCTGCTTGACCAGGAAACCTTCTGCATCTCTACTTTTGTCTCTGTTATATATTTTCCTATGTTGCCGAATGCTTTCATGCGGTTAAATGTTTCAGCGTATCTCTTTGGCCCCTCGGCGCATCAGTTCTGAAAATAAGGCGTCTTCGGGATCAAATCCGCCTTTGGCGGATTTGGCAGGCCAGGAGGGATTCGAACCCCCAACACGCGGTTTTGGAGACCGCTGCTCTGCCAATTGGAGCTACTGGCCTATTAGGCCTCGCTTACTTTTCCTCCTTGTGCGGCGTTCTTTTCTTGCAGAACTTGCAGAACTTTTTTATCTCCAGGCGCGCCGTCTGCTTCTTTTTGTTCTTCATGCTCGTGTAATTGCGCCTCTTGCATTCAGTACAGGCTATTATTATGAATTCCCTTGGCATTTTAAGCTATTATCTCCGATACAACTCCGGCACCCACCGTATGACCGCCTTCGCGAATAGCGAAACGAAGCTCTTTTTCCATCGCGATGGGTATTATGAGTTCAACTTCCATGTCAACGTTATCCCCGGGCATCACCATCTCCACGCCTTTTGGGAGAGTCGCCACTCCGGTGACATCCGTGGTCCTGAAATAAAACTGCGGCCTGTAGCCGTTAAAAAACGGCGTGTGCCTGCCGCCTTCTTCTTTTGTCAATATATATACTTTTCCCTTGAATTTGGTGTGTGGCGTGATTGAGCCGGGCTTGGCTAATACCTGTCCGCGCTCAAGGTCTTTCTTTTCAATGCCGCGGAGGAGCACTCCTACGTTATCCCCGGCCTGCCCCTCATCCAGGAGCTTGCGGAACATCTCTATGCCGGTCACTACGGTCTTGCGGGGCTTCTCGATGAGCCCGACTATCTCGACCTCCTCGCCCACCTTTACGATACCGCGCTCTACCCTGCCGGTACCTACCGTGCCGCGGCCCGTGATGCTGAATACGTCCTCTACGGCCATCAGGAAAGGCTTTTCGATGTCGCGCTTAGGCTGTTGTATGTAAGAATCGACCTGTTTCATGAGATTTACTATGGGGCCGCAGTTCTTGCAATCGTCTTTCCCGCAGCCGCAGTTCATGGCGTTAAGGGCTGAACCCCTTACGATGGGAATCTTGTCTCCCGGGAATTCGTATTTGCTCAAAAGGTCTCTTACTTCGAGCTCCACCAGGTCCAAGAGCTCGGCGTCATCGACCGCGTCAACTTTATTCAGGAATACGACTATCGCGGGCACGCCTACCTGGCGGGCCAAAAGGATATGTTCCCTTGTCTGAGGCATCGGGCCGTCAACCGCTGAGACGACCAGTATCGCCCCGTCCATCTGGGCACTCCCGGTGATCATGTTCTTTATGTAATCGGCGTGGCCCGGGCAGTCAACGTGCGCGTAATGGCGGCTCTCTGTCTCGTATTCAGCGTGGTGGACGTTTATCGTTACGCCGCGTTCCTTCTCCTCCGGGGCGTTATCGATCTCGTCGTAGTTCTTGGCCTGCGCCAAACCCCTGGCTGAAAGGACCTTCGTGATGGAGCTGGTGAGGGTCGTCTTGCCATGGTCCACGTGCCCTATGGTGCCTATATTTACGTGTGGTTTTTTACGCTCAAATTTTTCCTTGGCCATTTTAAACCTCCGACATTTTGTGAAACAA
>JBAZOA010000060.1:0-7505 GCA_041648935.1 Candidatus Omnitrophota bacterium
GCATGCCGTCCAGGGGATTGCCGAGACCGTCAAAGACCCTGCCCAGGACATCTTCTGACACGCCCATCATCATGGGTTTTTCCTTGAAATTAATCCTGGAATTTTTTAGGGAAAGTCCCGTGGTGCCGCCCAGGACTTCCACCACGGCGTACCCCTTGCCTGTCTCCAGGACAACGCCTACCCTGCTTTTCCCGTCTTCCTCGACTATCTCCACGAGCTCGTTATAGCCGACATTGTGTATGTTCCGTATCACGAAGATCGGCCCTACTATCTCCTCCAGCCCGACATATTCCCTGAGATTATATTCTTTTGACATTTAGAACCCCAATTCCATCAAGTCCTGCTCGACTTTACCGGGAAGCCCGGCCAATTTATCCAAATCCTTTTCTGAATAAGTAAGCCGCATCCTCACGAGTTCCTGATAAATAGCGCTTTCCCTGATCTCCGCGATATTCACGCCCTTCCTGATCAGCTCATCGCCCTTCCTGTAGAATTTGACGATTGCCTTCAGCATCAGGAATTGCTTTCTGGCCGAGGAAAAGCTGTCCACGTCGTCAAACGCGCTCTGCTGCAAAAAGGCGTTCTTGAAAATAGAGCATGTCTCCAAGACAAGCCTCTGCCTGTGCGGAAGGACGTCAGGCCCGACAAGCTTCACCACCTGCAGCAATCTCTGCTCTTTCTGCAGGAGCTCCATTATCGCGTATCTCAAAGAGAGCCAGTCCGGATCGATATTTTTATGCCACCAGTCTTTTATGTCATCCGTGTATTCCGAATAACTGTCCACCCAGCTTATGGACGGGTAATGCCTGGCGTTGGCGAGATCCCTGTCAAGCGCCCAGAAACACCTGATAAAACGCTTCGTATGCGAGGTCACGGGTTCTGAAAAATCCCCGCCCTGAGGCGAAACAGACGCGATGATAGTAATGGAACCGCTGTCCCCGTTCAGCGTCTTTGCCTTGCCCGCCCTTTCGTAAAATTCCGCGAGGCGCGAAGGCAGGTACGCGGGAAAACCCTCTTCCAGAGGCATCTCTTCCAGTCTGCCTGAAAGCTCCCTCAGCGCCTCCGCCCAGCGCGAGGTGGAATCAGCCATCAACGCGACGTTATAACCCATGTCACGGTAATACTCCGCCATCGTGATGCCCGTGTAGATACTCGCCTCCCTGGCCGCGACAGGCATGTTGGATGTATTCGCTATGAATATGGTCCTCTCCAGAAGCGGCCTATTGGTGCGCGGGTCTATGAGCTTTGGGAAATTCAACAGGACGTCCGTCATCTCGTTTCCCCTCTCGCCGCATCCGACAAACACGACTATGTCAGCGTCGCTCCACTTGGCGAGCTGATGCTGCACCACTGTCTTGCCCGTGCCGAAACCGCCCGGCACGGCCACGCACCCGCCTTTACCGACGGGAAAAAGCGTGTCTATCACCCTTTGTCCCGTCAATAACGGCTCGTTCACCGAAAAACGTTCCAGATAAGGCCTTGGCTGGCGCACCGGCCATCTCTGGATCATGAATACTTCCTTTTCTATTTCCCCGTCCTCAACCAACGCTATCTTATCGTCTAATGTATAATCGCCTTCTTTAGCGATCCACTTTAGCTTTCCCTGGCTCAGGGGCGAAAGCAATATCACGTGCTTTATCAAACTGGTCTCCTGGACCTCCCCCAGCGCCTCTCCGCGTTTTAAAATAACCCCTTCTTTCTTCATCGGGACAAAATGCCATTTCTTCTTCCTGTCCAGCGCGGAAACATGCACACCCCTGTTTATATAAATACCCTGCTTTTCTCTCAATACCTCCAGGGGCCTTTGTATGCCGTCGTATATGTTACCCAATAGTCCCGGACCCAGCTCCACGCAAAGAGGCTGTCCCTGCGTGTAAACCGGATCTCCGGCCTTGAGAGAGGTGGTATCCTCATAGACCTGGACAAACGCCTTGTCTCCTTTCAGGCGCACCACTTCCCCGACCAGGTGCTCTTCGCCCACCTCGACCATGTCGAGCATCCTCAGGAAAGAAACCTCCTCTATCTCAACAACCGGACCCACGACCCTGTAAACCTTACCGGCGACGCTTTGCATTAAAACATCTCCCTCAATAGTTTCATGTACATCTCTTCCTTGACCCTTTTAAGCCTGGAAAGAAAAGTATTGTCATAAATAAGCCCGCCGTCTCTTGATCGGACTATCACGCCTATATCCTTGAAATCGCTTTTTTGAAACCTGATAGAAACGCCGCCGCCTGAATTATCACGACGGAGGTCATTGGCGCGATTTTCAAAATTTTCCTTCATGACCTTCTCGTCCATAAAAGAATACGCTATGTCTATCTCGTCCTTGTTGACGATCCTCATCCCTTCCAAGATGGCCTTCTCCAGGAAATCCCTGTAACCCCGGGTATCCCGGAATTCCGCGGCCAATTTCCCGGCGGCCTTGAAGACATCCTCCGCTATCCTGTTTTTTTCATCCAGGGCCAGGCGCTTTTTTTCCAGATTAAGCGTCGAAAATATCTTTTGCCTTAATCTCTCGATGTCCTTGTCCAGCGCCTTCAGCATATCCTGTTTTTTTAACCCCGCTTCCCTGGCCGCCTCATCCAATATCTTCTTTTTTTCCAGATTGGCCTTGTCCAGGATATCCAGGACCTCGCGTTCGGAATCACTCCTTATCCTGTCACATATCTTATCGGCGTTCTCTTTATTGATCTCCGGGCGATTTTTATTTTCCATTTAAACAGTCACCCCTATGGCCTCTTTCAGAAATTCGCCTACGCTTCTTCTTTTCCCCGTCTGGCCCCTTGATGGGATTACCAGGACCAGGGGCATCTGATTTCTGTAGGTCAATTCATCGATCTCTTCTTTTATAAAAACCCTGGCCTTTTCCGTCACGAGTATTATGCCCGTGTTTTCCGTGGCGAGCGCGACGTTCAGCGCCTCCAGCGCCTCGCTCCTGGCCGAGACACCCCTTGTCTCCACGCCGGCGAGCCGGAATCCCAACGAACTCTCTTTATCCGCTATGCAAAAGAATGTCATTTTAAGTTGTAAGTTTTAAGTTGTAAGTTTTAAGTTTAAGGCTTACAGCTTAAAGCTGAAAATTATATTTTCCCCAATATCATTATGGCTATGATGAGCCCATATATCGCGATGCCCTCGGCCAGGCCCACGTAAATAAGCGCCCTGCCCGCGAGTTCGGGCTTCTCGCTCATCGCCCCAACCGCGGATGAACCGACATACGCCACGGCTATGCCTGCGGCCAGCGCGCTCAAACCGGTGACAATGGCCGCGGAAAGAAACGCCCACCTTACCACGTTCGGGTCCGCCGCGCCCTGAGCCCAGGCGGAATCACATATGGATATAAACAAGAACGCCACGCCCAGCCTCGCGATAATGCCGGTCCATCTTCCGACTGATTTCATAGACACCTCCTTTAAATGCTTAACGGTTTATACTCGTGTTTCCCTGTCATGAAAAATTTTGAGAAAAATTCATAGTAGTTCAGACGCAGGGACTGGATAGTGACCACCAGCCCCTCCAGAAGGATTATAAGCGCGTTTCCCAGGATAACAACCAAAAAAGACGCGAACGGCCCGGCGGAGCTGTTTACAATGCGGGAGAGTTCGAATATCGCGAGGAATAGCCCTGCGTGGGCAAGGGCAAAGGCCGCGATACGTATGAAAGAAACCGTGTTGGCCAGATAACCCATCCCTATCTCAAGTATGTCCACCGTGCTCTCTATGAGCGCTACCATCATGCCTTTATTTTCTTCGCGTACCCTGAAAAAAGACTCTATAACCGGCTTTAAAAATAAAAGCGCGAGGCCCGCGCAAATAAACATCAGATACGAAAAAGGTATGTCCTTCTTCGCTATAAACAGCTTGCTCAACGCCCCGATGGCGGCCCAGTACAATACCCCCCCTATGAGCCCCGCCTTGTCAAATATCGCCTTTATGTAATCCTTGTCTCTCAGCGCGTTGACCACATTGATCAATATGCCCGTGCTTATCACCCCTATGCCGAAGAAAACACTGACCTTAAAAATAGACAGTATGTCTTCCATGGGTTTTATCCAGACTGACTCGAATTCGAATCCGAAAAAGCTCCCGTATAGCACGCCGAATACGGCGGAACTCACCCCACAGTAAAAAATCAGGGACAGGGCCTGTCTTACCTTTTCGTTCCCCGCCTTCCTGAATAACAAACTTGAAAGGCACAGGACAAGGCCGTGGCCCAGATCGCCGAACATCGCCCCGAACATGAGAAGAAAACTCACTGCCACGAATATGGTCGGGTCGATGGTGCCATAACGGGGTATGCCGTAAGAATTTATCAGGAGCTCGAAAGGCTTGAATATCTGACTATGCCTGAGCCGCACGGGTATGTCTTCCCGCGGTATGGCAACGTCCTCGGCGTCTTTCGCCTCCAGATAAGAAACGGAATCTATCTTTCGTATCTCGTTTACGGCCTTTTCTTTTTCTTCCAGAGGCACCCAGCCCGAGAGGAGGATTGTCTTTTCAGTGGCGCAGGAAAATTTCTTCGCCTCCAATAACGCCCTCTTCATGGAAATGAACGATTGTATAGACGACAGGGCCGGCCGGCAATCTCTCCCCAGGGACTTCATGTCCTCTCCCGCCTTTTCCATGTCTTTCCTGCCCTGCTCCATCTGCAGGAAAATCTTTTCCTGCACTTCCTTGGACAACGCCTCCGGTTCTTTCGGATAATCGATCTTTTCCCAGCCCAGGTCCTTGAATACCTTTTCCATGAATATCCTGTCGCGCCTCAGGCCTATGAACAAGCTCATCACCTGCCCGGAATCTTTCCTGAACGGATAGATTATGTGCGGCATGTCCTTGAAGCTCCTGTGCAGGACATCCATGTTCCTCTCGTCTATCCTGCCCAATGAAATCTCCAGAAAACTATATACCGAATCCCTTTTCAGCGAAAAGAGAGGATAATTCTTCATCTGCAAGAATATCGCCTCTTTCGCCTTCAGGTCCAACTCCAGCTCTTCTTTCCTCGCGGCGAGCGGCGCCAGCCTTGACTCAATCCCGTCCAGTGTGTCTTTTATTATGACGGGCGTGTATTCCTTTATGTCCTTCTGCGCTGTCGGAGAGACACCCATTTTCCTGGAAAGCTCTCTTGTCCGCGTCTCAAGCGCGTCCCAATCCGCGTATTCCCTGTCTATCTGCAGAGGCGACAGCCCCTTGAGTTCATTCTCGATATCGCGGATGTCCACCGGATGAAAAATACCCAGATTGAGAAGGCGCGTGGTCACGTCCTCCAATCTTTCTTTCAGGACAACCACGCTCAAAAGCTCCATGGATGAAGTAGTCAGCATGCTCATATATTCAAGAGAGAGACCGTCTCTTCCCTTTTAAGGCCGCAATCCTTGGCGTAAATCAGGGAGATGATGTTCCTTGTCTCGGCGCGCTTTAAAATAAAATAACCCAGGATGGTCCCTATGGTAAAAGGGAAACCGCCGAGCGACCTTTTTATTTCCTTTATCAGTATCTCGTAAAGAAAATTTTCTATCAGCGTGACGTTTTCCTCCGCGAGATCCCTGACCTTCACGTAAGGACCGATCGCGATGCCGTCCATTATCTTTGACAGGTCGTTAGTGGCGTACAGGCCCATCACGTTATCCTTGTTTATCCGGTCTCCGCCCTGTATGAACCAGGGCAGTATCTCGCCCGCGCCCAAAGAATAATACCTGCTCATGCGTACGAGCCAATTTATATTCTCCACGTCTATTTCTATGCCGAGTATCTTTCTCGCCACGGCCCTGTCTCCGGCGGAAAGCCTTTCGACGGCGGCAATAAGACGCCTATAATAATCCGCGTCCAATGACGCCTCCAGGTAAAACGACGAATTCCTCTCTTTAAACTTTTCCCTGGCGGACAGGAGCGGCCCTTTATAAGGCGTGTGATCCAACAGGATTATTATCTCTTCTATTGTCTGAGAATAAAGTATCTTCTCAAAATCGATATCAAAGCTTATCCTCTCCCCCGATAGATAATCTTCCGCGTTGACCGGCGCCTTTTTATGCCAAAGCCGCAGGACGACCTTCAGTTCCTCCAATTCATACCTCTGGATAAAAAGCGCCGCGAGCTCCTTTTCTCTCCTGGTGGAAAGGGATTCGTACGCCTTGCGGTAGACCTCTATGTCCTTTTTCAAAAAAAGCTTTTCAATGACCCGCAGGTCCTTTATCTCCCCGCTAAGCCCTTCCGCGATATCTTTATATTGGGTCTCCTTCAGGGCCCCAAGGAGATCATACACGTCTTTCGAGTCCAAGAGACACGAGAACATCTCAGGGCTTATGAGATTAGAAAGCATCGCCCGTATCTTGGCGTTGCTAAAAGCGTATTTGGCGAGTTCGCGCATAATCAGCCGCCGATATCTATGATCTGAGAAAAGACCTTCCCGGAAATACCGGGGATATCTTTTTCTTTTTCCTGCCTCATGGAGACGAGCTCGGCCCTTACCTGGCCCAGGATCTTTTCCTTTTCGGAAAGAAAGACCTTCTCCGCCTCTGTTTTTTTACACCGCGCCGAGTCCTGCGCGTCTATCGTGGTTTTTCGAACGGATTCCTCGGCCTCTTTTCTGGCGCGGGCCACGATATCCTCGGCGTCTTTCTTCGCCTTCTCAATCGCCCTGCTGGCCGCCTGCTCTTCCTTGAGGATCCTATCTACTATCTCTTTCATCTCTCGGCCCCTGCCCTTACCGCCTGCTGCCGGGTTTTATTATCTCCACACCCTTTTTACATAAAGGGCATTCTTTTTCATTATACGTTGGGAAATCCAGCTTCACCAAGCTTCTTGATTTTACACCAAAATCGATATCTTTTCCACTTCTATCTACTACACAGCCGACGCCTATTACTTTCGCGCCGCTTGACCTCACCGTTTCCAAGACCTCACCCGTGGAAAGCCCCGTAGTGATAACATCCTCCACCACCAGGACCCTGTCGCGCTCTTTTAAATCAAAGCCTCGCCTCAGGGTCATCCTGCCTTCGACGCGCTCCGTGAACAATGACTTCACGCCCAAGGCCCTGGCTGTCTCATAAGAAACAACCACTCCCCCCAAGGCGGGCGCCACCACGACGGTCGGCCTATCGTCTTTAAAATACGACGCCAATTGGACGCATAATTTTTCCGCGTACGCGGGGTATTGCAGCACGAGCGCGCATTGAAAATAATTCCCGCTGTGCAGACCGCTGGATAACCTGAAATGCCCTGTCAAAAGCGCCCCTGTTTTTTCAAACAAATTTAAGATCTCGGCTTCTTTCATCATGATTAATCCCCTACGCGATGGATTCGATTACCCTGACAGGATCCTTCGCCTTTGTGACAGGCCTGCCAATAACTATGTAATCCGCCCCCGCCTGAAACGCCTCCTTCGGCGTGGCGACCCTTTTCTGATCCTGAGCCTCCGCGCCCTCAGGCCTTATGCCCGGCGTGACTATCAAAAAATCCTTCCCCATGCCTTTTCTTATGGCGGCGGCCTCCATCGATGAAGCCACG
>JBAZOA010000061.1:0-7101 GCA_041648935.1 Candidatus Omnitrophota bacterium
CGGGCCTTTCTATAAATTCCAATATGGCCATCTGCGCGTTATCCCCGCGCCTCTTCGCCGTCAAGATCACTCTCGTGTAACCGCCGTTCCTGTTTTTAAAAAGAGGGGCGATCTCATTGAACAATAACGAAACCAATTTCCTGTCACGGAGTATGGCGAACGCCTTCCTCTGGTTCGCCACGGTATTATCCTTGCCGAGCGTGACAAGTTTATCCGCCAGGCGGGAGGCGATCTTCGCCTTCGTCTTTGTCGTGTTTATGCTTTTACTGATGACAAGGGCCCTGACAAGATGCTGGAGCGTCGCCTTGTAATGGCTTCTCTGTCTGCCGAATGTAACGCTGTATCTGTGGTGTCTCATTTACTCTCCTTGGGTAAATCCATACCGAAAGAAAGCCCCATTCCTTTCAGGATATCCTTTATCTCCGTAAGCGACTTCTTTCCGAAATTCCTGTATTGCAGCATCTCCTGCTCCGACCTCCTGACCAGGTCCCCTATGGCTTTTATCTTCGCCTCTCTCAGGCAGTTAGAGCTGCGCACGGAAAGTTCCAGTTCGGATATGGGAAGCTTCAATTTATCGAATAGTTCCTTGTTTTCCTTGACGCCTTCCTTCTGCTCCTCCTCGTCCTCCTCTATCTTGCCTAATTTAAGGAAGATATCCAAATGCCTCTGCAATATGTGCGAGGCGTATAAAAGCGATTCCTTGGGATCCATGCTGCCGTTGGTCCAGATCTCCACTATCAGCTTGTCGTAGTCCGTGATCTGACCGACCCTCGTATTCTCTACGTGGAAATTGACCTTGCGCACGGGCGCGAATATGGAATCAACCGGGATCACGCCTATGGCCTGGCCTTCTTTCTTGTTTCTCTCCGCCGGCACGAATCCGCGGCCCCTGCCTATCTCGAGCTCCATGTTAAAACTGACGTCCTTTGTGAGGGTGGCTATATGCAATTCCGGATTCACTATTTCGATCGTCTCATCGGCGGCTATGGCCTTCGCCAGGACATCGCCTTTTTTCGTGGCCTTCAGGCGCAGCACCTTCGGCGTGCGCGAATCGGATTTAAGAACCAGCTGCTTTATGTTCAATATTATCTGCGGCACGTCTTCCAATACCCCGGGGATCGTGGAAAATTCATGCAGCACCCCGTCTATCCTGACCGAAGTCACGGCTGTCCCGTCGATGGACGATATGAGCATGCGCCTAAGGGAATTCCCGATGGTCATGCCGTAACCGCGCTCAAAAGGCTCGGCGAAAAACTTGCCGTATGTCTGTGAATAACTGGCTTGATCAAACTCTAATTTCCTAGGCAACTCAAATGTCTTCCAACTGATCCCCATTACCGCCCCCTTTATTTAGAATACAACTCTACTATCAACTGTTCTTGTATGTCCGCGCCCACGTCGCTTCTCTCGGGAAGCCTGCTGACCTTGGCCTTCAGGCCGGGCAAATCCACCTCGAGCCAGGACGGGAAACCCCTGTCTTTATTCTTCTCCGTCACTTCCTTGACGTGTTTCAATATCTTTTCCTTCGGTTTTATCGCGATCAGGTCCCCTGACTTTACCGTGTAAGAAGGTATGTCCACTTTTCTGCCGTTCACCAGTACGTTCCCATGCATAACCAGCTGCCTGGCCTCAGGACGCGAGGAAGCGAGACACGCCTTGAATACCACGTTGTCCAGCCGTCTTTCCAAGAGCTCCAGCAGTTTCGCGCCCGTGATGCCTTTGGCGCGGCTGGCTATGACGAAATATCTCCTGAATTGACGTTCCAATATGCCGTATATCTTTTTTACCTTTTGCTTTTCGCGCAGCTGCAGGCCGTAATTGGAAAGCTTTATCCTCGAACCCTTGCCGTGCTGGCCGGGGGCATAACCTCTCCTGTCAAGACTGCATTTATCCGTGCCGCATCTCCGGCCTTTTAAAAATAATTTTACGTTCTGCCTCCTGCAAACCCTGCATGATGCCTTCGTGTATCGCGCCATCCTATACTCTCCTTCTCTTTCTGGGCCTGCAGCCGTTGTGCGGTATGGGCGTGACATCTTTAATAGCGGTTATGTGCAGCCCCGCCGCCTGTATCGCCCTTATAGCCGATTCTCTCCCCGAGCCTGGACCCTTGACAAAAACCTCGACATCCTTCAGGCCGTGCTCAATGGCCTTTTTAGCGGCGTCGGAAGCTGTTATCTGCGCGGCGAAAGGCGTCGATTTCTTTGATCCGCCAAAACCGACAGACCCGCAGCTCGACCATACGATCGCGTTTCCCTGCTTATCAGTGATTGTGACTATGGTATTGTTAAACGTGGCGAATACATGGGCTATCCCGCTCGTCACGTTCTTTAAAACTTTTTTCTTTGCCGGTTTTTTCTCTGTCATGCGTTACTCCTTTGGTAAATCAGATATAGCGGGCTTGTTGTTTTTTTAAGCCGGCTTGGCCGCGGACGCTTCCCTGGTGGCCTTCCTTGTCACGCCCACTGTTTTTCTGGGCCCTTTCCTGGTGCGCGCGTTGGTCTTGGTCCTCTGGCCCCTTACAGGCAGCGACCTCCTGTGCCTTATGCCCCTATAACTGCCCACGTCTATGAGCCGTTTTATGTTCTGTGATATCTCTCTTCTTAAATCCCCTTCTACCCTGCAATCCTTCTGTATTATGGCCGCTATCCTTGAAACCTCATCCTCTTTGAGGTTTTTTGTCCTGGTATCAGGATTGACCCCCGCCATCTTCAATATCCTCTGAGACAACGGTATGCCTATGCCGTAAATATAACTCAAGGCAATCTCTATCCGCTTTTCTTTTGGTAAATCAACTCCCGCTATCCTGGCCATAGTTCTCCCTATCCTTGTCTTTGTTTATGTTTTGGATTGGAGCAAATTATCCTGACGACGCCCTTGCGCCTGATAATCTTGCACTTGTCACATATTACCTTCACCGACGCCTTGACTTTCATCTCATGCCCTCTCTTTATCTTAAAACTTACGACTTAAAACTAACACGCTATTTCACCCTGAACGTAATCCTGCCCCTGGTCAAGTCATAAGGGGAAAGTTCCATCTTTACCTTGTCGCCTGGCAGGATCTTTATGAAATTCATCCTCATCTTGCCTGAAACGTGAGCGAGTACCTTGTGCCCGTTCTCCAACTCCACCCTGAACATGGCGTTCGGCAGCGACTCCAATACCGTACCTTCTACCTCTATCGCATCCTCTTTTGCCATTTTTCAGCTCCAAGCCTTAAATTGTAACTTATAAGCTTTTTATTTTCCGCTTACAACTTAAAACTATCTCCCTGGCTATGTTAATATCCTTGGATCGTTTTCCGTTATCGCTATCGTATGCTCAAAGTGCGCCGATAATTTCTTGTCTTTGGTCACGGCTGTCCATCCGTCGTCAAGTACCTCTACCTCCCAGCCCCCTTCATTGATCATCGGCTCTATGGCCAGGACCATGCCGCTTTTCAGCCTCGGCCCGGTACCCTTCGCCCCGAAATTGGGTATTGACGGGTCTTCGTGTAATTTTTTCCCTATGCCGTGTCCCACGAAATCCCTTACCACCGAATAACCCCTGGATTCCGCGTGCCGCTGTATCGCGTGCGATATGTCAAAAAGCCGGTTCCCCTCCACTGCCTCTCTTATCCCAAGACGCAGGGCCTCTCGCGTCGTCTCTATCAAATCCAGCGCCTTGGCGCCGCGTCTCAAATCCCCTATGGCCAGGGTAATCGCGCTGTCGGCGAAATAACCGTCTTTCTCGATGCCGACATCTATGCCTACTATATCTCCCTCGCCAAGCCTTCTATTGCCTGGTATCCCGTGCACCACTTCCTCGTTTACGGAAACGCACACGGTCCCGGGATAACCGCGATAACCCTTGAACGCGGACCTGCATCTGAACTTCCCTATTATCTCTTCCGCCTTTTTATCAAACTCCAGGGTCGCCGTGCCCGGCCTCGCTATCTTACCCAGCTCCTCCAAAATTGTCTTTACTACCTTGCCGGCCTCCTCTATCAAACCTATCTCATGTCCTGACTTTATGTCTATCATCTTTTAATATCGCTAGGACTTCCTTGTAAACCGCTCCTGCCTCCAAATCCCCCGAGATTTCCTCCAACACGCCTTTTTTACCATAATACTCTATGAGATCTTTCGTCTGGCTGTCATAAACCTCAAGGCGTTTCTTTATCGTCTCCTCGTTGTCGTCTTTCCTCTGATAGAGCTCGCCGCCGCACTTGTCGCATACGCCCTGTTTCTTTGTGGGCATGTTTACCACGTGGTAATTCGCGCCGCACTTCGAGCAGAGGCGCCTTCCGGTAAGACGAGAAAGCACTGTCGCTATGCTTGTCTTAAAATATATCACAAGACCTACGTCTAACTTCAGCTTTCCCAGCGCCGCGTCCAGCTTCTGCGCCTGATACACGGTCCTGGGAAAACCGTCGAGGATAAACCCGCCGCCGGCATCGCTCTCCCTTATCTTTTCAAGCATCATCTCTATCACGATGTCATCCGGCACCAGCTCGCCCTTTTCCATGAAAGATTTCGCCTGCTTGCCTATCTGCGTGTTATTTTTTACGTTCTCCCTGAGTATATCCCCGGTGGAAAGATGCGAAAATCCGTTTTTTTCCGCCAGCATCACCGCCTGCGTTCCCTTTCCGGCTCCAGGAGGACCTAATAGCACCATTCTCATCTTCTGCCGCGTATCCTTCCCTTTTTCATGAACCCCTCGTAATGCCTCATCAGGAGCTGGGATTCTATCGACCGCATCAAGTCCAGCATGACGCCCACCACTATCAACAGGGCCGTGCCTCCGAAAAAGCTCGCTATCAGATAGGGTATCTTGAACCACCCCCCGAGCATGTCTGGAAAAACCGCTATAAAGGCTAAAAATATCGCGCCGGGAAGCGTGATCCTGGTCATTATGAAATCAAAATATTCCGCGGTGGGCCTGCCGGGCCTCACACCGGGCACGAATCCGCCGTATTTTTTCATGTTCTCCGCCACGTCAACAGGATTAAAGGTTATGGCCGTATAAAAATAGGCGAAGAATATTATCAGCAAGCTATAGATTATGGTGTAAAGTATCTCTCCCCTTAAAAGCGACTGCGCGAATCTCTGCAGACCGGGGTGAGGTATGAATCCCGCTATCGTTGCGGGAAACAATACTATCGACTGCGCGAATATTATGGGTATTACACCGGCCTGGTTAACCCTTAAAGGTATATACGTACTCTGTCCGCCGTAAACCTTCCTGCCTATTATCCTTTTCGCGTACTGCACCGGTATCTTACGCTGGCCCTGGGTTATCAATATGACGGCCACTACCACCAATACGCCCACGGCCGACATCCCGATCAGCGTGATAAAGGGATATCTTATCTGGCTCTTCTCAGGCGCCGCTATCAGCGAAAACACCTGATACACCGCCGTCGGAAGCCTGGAAATTATACCCGCGGTTATCACCAGGGAAATACCGTTGCCTATGCCGTACTCCTGTATCTGCTCGCCCAGCCACATGATAAACGCGGTACCCGTGGTCAGGGTAATGACTGTGAGAAATCTGAAACCCCATCCTGGATTATCGACTATCTGCAAGCCCTGGAACCTCGCCGGGCTTTCCAGCCATAACGCGATGAAAAACGCCTGCACCACGGAAAGCACTATGGTGCCGTAACGCGTATACTGGATCATCTTTCTCCTGCCTACCTCGCCTTCTTTCGAGAGCTTTTCAAGATACGGCACCACCGTGACCAATAACTGCAATATGATGGACGCCGATATGTACGGCATTATGCCCAGCGCGAATATGGTCATGCGGTCAAGGGCGCCGCCAGAAAACATATTCATGATGCCAAAAAGCGTGCCGCCCTGAGAACGCGATATATTGTCAAAGAACTGCATGAGCGCCGCGCCATTTACCCCGGGCGTGGGTATATAAGCGCCCGTCCTGTAAACAGCCAGCAGCCCAAGAGTGATAAGTAACTTTTTCCTGAGATCCGGTATTCTAAACGAATTAACAAATGCCTGCAGCATTATTACCTTATTACCTTGTCGCCTTGCAACCTCGCAACCTTGTTAATGATCTCGCACTTCCCGCCCATGGCCTTGATCTTCTCAGCGGCTGATTTTGAAAACGCGTGGGCCTTTACATTCACGGGCACCTTAAGCTCTCCCGTGCCCAATATTTTCAGAAAATCCACCCGGCCTTTTATTATGCCTTTTTCCTTCAGTAATTCCGGGGTAATATTAGCTTCTTTTTTCAGGCCCGCTATCATTTCTAAATTGACTATCTGGTGCCCTTTTTTCGACTGCCCCCTAAAACCCCTCTTGGGCAATCTCCTTAACAGCGGCATCTGACCGCCCTCAAAACCAGGGCTCTGAGAGGAACCTGAACGAGACAACTGGCCTTTATGCCCCCTCGTGGATGTCTTGCCGTGTCCTGAACCAGGACCCCTTCCGACTATCTTTTCTCTTTTCTTGGCGCCGACTGCCGGCCTCAAATCCTGTATCTTCATTGGTTTTTATTCTTCCTCTATTTTTTCTCTCTCTAACCTCAGTGACCTCAATCCGCTGATGGTGGCCTTGGTCACATTGATCGGGTTCTGAGAGCCGAGAGATTTGGTAAGTATGTCCTTGATCCCTGCCGCGTCGCAGATAGCCCTCACTGAACCCCCGGCTATGACACCCGTACCTTCAAGCGCGGGCTTCAAAAGCACGTTCGCCGCCCCGAAATGACCTATTGTCTCATGCGGTATCGTAGTCCCCCTCATCGGTATCTTCACTAAGTTCTTCTTCGCGTTGGCCAGGGCTTTTTTTATCGCCTCCGACACCTCGTTTGCCTTTCCATAACCCATGCCCACCTTGCCCTTGCCGTTGCCGACAGCCAGGAGCGCCGTGAACGAGAAACGCTTGCCGCCCTTGACTACCTTGGCGACCCTGTTAACAGTTATGACCTTCTCTATCAACTGCTCTTCCTGCGCGCTGTCAATCCTTCTCATCAAACTATCTTTCGCCGTGTTTTTATCTGCCATTTTCCCCTCTACATGTTACCTGACGCGTCTTCAGAACTTCATTCCCGCTTCTCTCGCCGCGTCCGCCAATGCCTTTACGCGGCCGTGATACAAATATCC
>JBAZOA010000062.1:0-7039 GCA_041648935.1 Candidatus Omnitrophota bacterium
CATAAAGTTTGATCGGATACCTGTCCTGATCGAGAAGGCATTGCGGGCTCACAGGGGCGTGAAGTCTCCCGGATTGGACGACATTTTGGAAGCGGACATATGGGCTCGTTTTAAAACAAAGGAGATGGTGGGCTAAATGATTTCTTTATTATCTTTCGTGGCGGTACTCAGCATCCTGGTCATAGTGCATGAATTCGGGCATTTTATAATCGCGAAACGCATGGGCGTGCGCGTTGAGAAATTTTCCGTCGGGTTCGGGCCGGAGATATTCGGTGTCACGAGAAACGGGACAAGATACCTGGTGTCTTTGGTGCCTCTGGGAGGGTACGTGAAGCTGAGCGGCGAGACAGAGGCGGATGGCCTGAAAGGGGAAAAGACGGAGTATCTGTCGCGTAGCGTCGGGGAGCGGGCGCGTATAATATTCGCGGGGCCCCTGTTGAATTACATCCTGGCGTTTTTGATTTTTTCGTTCGTCTTTATGGTTGGGAATCCCTCCTATACCGCCAAGGTGGGGAAGTTGATGCCCGGATATCCGGCTGAGACAGCGGGGCTGATGATCGGGGATAAGATATTAAAGATAAATAACCAGGATGTGAAATACTGGGATGATGTCACGAAGATAGTGCATTCAAATAAGTCTGAGGAGATGAGGCTCGCCATAGAAAGGGCAGGCGCGAATTCGGAGATCATAATAAAGCCGAGATCGGAGGACATTAAAACGATCTTTGGCTCTAAAAAGAACGTTTCCCTGATAGGCATAATGCCCTCAGAAGAGATCGTGTACGTGAAGTACGGAGCGATAGAGGCGTTTTACATGGGGTTTAAAAAAATAATAGACCTCACTTACATTACTTACAGGGCGCTATGGGCGAGCCTGACAGGCGCCATCCCTTTTAAGGAATCCATCACCGGGCCCATAGGCATATTTTATATAACAGGTCAGGCCGCGAAAATGGGCATTGTTTATTTATTGCAGTTGATGGCTGTCCTGAGCGCGTCATTGGCCATATTTAACATATTGCCCGTGCCTGTACTGGACGGCGGACACCTTCTGTTCCTGGCGATAGAAAAGATACGCAAAAAACCGGTTTCCATGAAGGTGCAGGAGGGCATAACGCAGGCGGGCCTCGGTTTGTTGATACTTTTAATGGTGTTTGTTTTTTACAATGATTTCACGCGGTTTGGTATATTTGAGAAAATCTCCGGTTTATGGAAAGGGAAGCCCTAAGTTGACAAAACAAGCAATACTCCTTTTGTCAACTTAGACAATGTCATGACCAGACAGATCAGAGTAGGAAAAATTAAAATAGGCGGCGGCGCGCCAATAGCCATACAGTCAATGGCCAAGACAGACACGAGGGACGCGGCCGCGACCGCGAGGCAGATCAGGGGCCTGGAGAAGGCCGGCTGTGAGATAGTAAGGGTGGCGGTGAAGGATCTCGATGCGGCCAGGGCGATAAGGGACATAAAGAAGAAAATAAACATACCTCTCTGCGCCGACATACATTTTGATTACCGCCTGGCTATTTCCGCCATGGAAAACGGGGCTGATAAGATCAGGATCAATCCGGGCAACGTCCGTAAAAAAGAGGATATCGCGAAGGTCGCGAGGATGGCGAAGAGAAAAAAGATACCGATAAGGGTGGGCGTTAATTCCGGGTCCATAAACGCGGTAGACGGCATGGTCAAGGCCGCTTTGGACTGCATAAAGGTATTGGAGAGAGAGGATTTTTACGATATAATAGTCTCATTGAAGGCGTCTGACGTGGTGACCACTGTTGAGGCGTATAGAAAATTCGCGAAAAGGTCTGATTGCCCTCTTCATCTGGGGGTCACGGCAGCCGGGCCCGCGTCAACAGGACTTATCAAGTCGTCTATAGGGATAGGCGCCCTTTTGCTGGACGGCATCGGAGATACGATCAGGGTTTCCTTGCCGGGCGACCCGCGCGAGGAAGTCGCCGCCGCGAAAAATATTTTACAGGCGCTGGGGCTTAGGAGATTTGGCCCTGAGATCATTTCCTGCCCGACCTGCGGCAGGTGCCAGGTGGATTTGCAGAGAGTAGTGAAAGAGATAGAGGACCGCATAGAGACACAAAGATACCCTCCTTCGCCAAGGCTTCGGAGGGCAGGCAAGGACACAAGGACACAAGTAAAAATAGCTATAATGGGATGCGAGGTAAACGGCCCCGGAGAGGCTAAAGAGGCGGATGTGGGCATCGCGTTTGGCAAGGGCGCGGGGGCCTTGTTTAAAAAAGGCAAGATACTTTATAGGATAAAGGAAAAAGACGCCGTCAAAGAGATTTTAAAAAATATATGACGCGATACGTCATAACGGAAACAATAAGATATACTTAATACTATGCGCTGGTCCAAATATTTCATACCTACATTAAAAGAAGTACCCAGCGAGGCGGAATCGGTGAGCCACCGCCTGATGATACGGGCGGGCCTGATCAGGAAGCTTGTCTCGGGCGCTTATATATATCTTCCGCTTGGCTTGAGGGTTTTAAAGAAAATAGAGGCCATAATCAGGGAAGAGATGGATAAAAAAGGCGCGGTGGAGCTTTTTATGCCGTCGTTACAGCCCATAGAATTATGGGAGGAATCCGGGAGATATAAAGATCTAGGAGAAGACCTTATAAAATTCAAGGACAGGCATAATCGCGTGATGGTCTTCGGCCCCACTCATGAAGAGGTTATTACGGATCTAGTGAGGAATCACGTGCGTTCTTATAAGCAGCTGCCAGTCACTTTATATCAGATCCAGACAAAATTCAGGGATGAGGTGAGGCCGAGGTTTGGCGTGATACGCAGCCGTGAATTCATCATGAAAGACGCGTATAGCTTTGATAAAGATTGGCAGGGCCTGGACGAGAGTTACGATAAGATGTATAAGGCGTATGAGTCAATTTTCAAAAGAAGCGGTTTGAATGTAATAGCCGTGGAGGCGGATTCAGGGGTAATGGGGGGAGATGTCTCTCATGAATTCATGGTCGCGGCTGAAAGCGGGGAGGATTTACTATGCCATTGTCCTTCCTGCGGTTACGCGGCGAGCTTGGCGGTGGCGGAATGTAAAGAGAGCACACAAGTACACAAGGACACAAGGACGCAAGAAGAGCTGAAAGAGGTGGATACGCCCGGGGTGTCTACCATAGAAAAGGTCGGGGCGTTTTTGAATGTCAAGCCGGAAGACATGGTCAAGACGCTTATTTACGCGGCGGACGATAAGCCAATAGCTGTTTTAATAAGAGGCGATCACGAGGCGAATGAGGCGAAGATCAGGAAATACCTGAAGTCCGCTAAAGTGGAAATGGCCACGGAGGATTTTATAAAAAAGGTTACAGGCGGTCCTTTGGGGTTTTCAGGGCCTGTGGGGCTCAAGGGGGTCAGGATAATAGCCGATAGCTCCATAAAAGGATTAATTAACTTTGTTACGGGGGCCAACAAGAAAGACAGGCATTATTTGAACTCAAATTTTGACAGGGATTTCAAGATAGAGGAGTGGGCTGATCTGAGGGTTATAACAGATAAGGATAATTGTCCTAAGTGTAATAAGAACATAAAGATAGAACATGCCATAGAAATGGGGCACGTGTTTAAATTAGGCCTCAAATATACAAAGGCGTTAAAGGCGGATTATTCGGATGAAGACGGCAAGCTGAAGCCCATAGTAATGGGCTGTTACGGCATAGGCGTAAATAGGATAATGGCGGCGGCCATAGAGCTTAATAATGACGCTAAAGGCATAATCTGGCCGGCTTCCATGGCGCCTTTTCAGGTGATAATAGTCCCAATAAATTATAAAGATAAAACCATATCAAAGGCAGCTGATGAATTATACGGCGAATTAGAAAACGCGGGTATCGAGACGTTATTGGATGACAGGGACGAGAGCGCGGGGATTAAGTTCAATGACGCGGAATTGATAGGGATACCTCTGATAGCGGTAATAGGAGAAAAAGGCCTTAAAAAAGGCGTTTTTGAGGTAAAGATACGAAAGACAGGAAAGACAGTAGAGTTTAAAAGAGAAGAGATACGAGAAAAGCTCCCCGCCCTGATTGTTTAAGGTGTGTAAAAGAAGAAAAAAATCAAGGTTTTTATTTGACAAGAAAGCGTTTCCATGCTATACTTTTATATAGAATTTAAAATCTAATTAATAATAGACAGGAGGGTTTCATGTGCATTAAAAATGGCAGGAAATTCGTTTCAGTCGTAATTCTCTTATCCTTTCTTGTCACAAACGTCTCCTACTCATACGCGGCCCCGGATTCCAGATCCATATTCAAGAATAAAAAAGTCGACTACCAAAAATTAAGCACTCAAAAGGAAGAACACCTACAAAAGACAAGATCAGTTTTTGGCGGGGAGGATCCTAACCAGGCCGGCGCGCAAAAAAAGGAAGCCAAAAGGATTCTTCAGGCGCATTTAGAAGATTTGTCTCAGATACACATACCCGCGGAATTGGGCAGGGTCATAGAGGTATATCAGGCGCCTTCCAGCGAGGCAAAGTTAGTTGTTAATATACAGGATCTCCATACAAATCCGGAAGGTCAATACAATCTGGCCGGTATTCTTGAGATACTTCTCATGACCTATGATATGGGCCTTGTATGCTCAGAAGGCGCGGATGGCGTGATTGATACAAGTTCCATATCAAGCTTTCCTGATTCTGAAATAAGGGAAAAGGTGGCGAAGCTCTTCGTGAATTCAGGGGAACTCACGGGCGAGGAATACCTTTCAATAACAAAATACCCTACGCTTCCGATTTGGGGCATTGAAGACAGGGATATATATTTTCAAAACATCGTACAGTTTAACAGGATAATGAAGTTTAATCCGGATTCCCAGTTATTTATATCGCAGGTTAAAAAGGCCCTTGAAGAGTTGAGGCCTATGGTATATTCAAAAGAGTTGTTATCAATAGGGCAGAAAGAGGCTGAATACGAAACGCAGAAGATAGAGACAGCCGATTATCTGAAGCATCTGGCCGGTTATATCCAGAGATTCGATATCCCGGTAGCCAGTTATAAAAATATAGCTCTTTTAAATGATACGATAATCCAGGAAAATACAATTGACCAACAGAAAATAATGCAGGAGACCCAAAACATACTTTTAAATCTTCAGACAGCCATATCGAGCAAGAATTCCAGGTCAGAAATGGATTCTCTGATGGCCAGGGTCCAGCTGTTTAAAGAACAAAAGATATCGCCTTTTTCATTTTACAGTTATTTAAAAGAGTTGGCGGATAGGCATCTTAAGGAAGGGATAGCCAAGTATTCAAATATCAATAATTTTTTGGATTATCTGACAAAAGTAAATTCTCTTGATTCTACAAAACTTTTCATTGAGATGGAGGCCCTGACATTTGACATAAAACAGCGTTTGGCCAAAAATGATGAGGAAAGACTTCTGACGCAGGCCCTGAGGAACATTAAATTCCTAGAGGGTTTCTTTAACCTGAAGGTCTCAAACGAGGAATTGGATTATTACCTTAATAACAGAGATTCGCATAAGGTGGCTTTCTTCGAGTCGTTTTTAAAGCCAGCCATAAAAAAATATAACATAGCTTTCTATATAGACTATAATCCGCGCCTGATAGATATCCATCTTCAGGAAATAGAGGATTTTTACAGGGTGGTAAAAGAGCGCGATGTGGCTATGTTCAGAAATTCCATATCGGAGGTGGAAAAGCGCGATGCGAAGGTAGCCGCTCTTATTTCCGGCGGTTTTCACACCAAAGGCATAACCAGGCTTTTAAAAGAAAAAGGTTATTCCTATGTGGTGGTGTCTCCTTATTCCAAGACAGAGATAGACGAGGAAAATTATCACTTTCTGCTGTCAGGGAAGAGAAGGTCCGTATCAGAATTGTTAAAAGAGCTGGATTTTACTGAAATCGCAAAAGATTTAAACGCCGCTTTAAGAGTCGTTTTGGCGTTTGACCCGGACTTGGCGCAGGCTTACAATCAGGGCCCGGGAAGGGAACTGGGGATTGAGATAGATGATATAGCGCTGAATGTTTCAGCTATTTTGGCGGCGTACGGCTTGAGAGAAATAAAAAGATGGAAAAATCCCGTATGGGACATGGGGATACGCAAAAACGAGACAACGGGAGATATTGTTTTTAGTATCAGGGCAAAGCAGCAGTGGAGAAAAAAGACCACATACATAAAGATTACGCCCGCGGGTAATGCGGCGTTGATAGAAGAGGCGGAGTTCAATACAGCCAAGAAAGAGATGGCGGATTTCCGCAGGGAGCGAGGAAAGGTAGTGGATAGAAAGCAGATAGATTATGAGCGTTTTTCAAGAGCCTTTCCTATGGAGTTCCTAAATATGTTTTTGAACAATACAGATATATCCTATCCAGACGGTTTTTATAATAGGGATCTATCGATTAATGCCAGGATTTTATTGGCTTTGCCGGCATTGATAGAAGCCAGGATGCGGGAGTTAGGAATAGATATCCGGGGGTTAGGATTTATGTACGGTTTGGCTTATTTTGGAAGATTGTCGGAAAAAGACAGAGGAAAGGTTGCGGCAGATCTTGCCGCCGCGAATGAAAACGATTTGGCGGATTGGTTAAAGACATACACGAATAAAAGCCTGGATGAACAGGTGGATGCCATAAATGAAAAAGTCGGAATTGTCGATAAAGAACAGTTTAAAAATTTTGTGACAACACATGATGTCATTGTCGCGCGCAGCCGTGAGTTACGCATAGGGGCGGTGGAGACCAATGACGCAAGCGTGAGTTTTGATGTATTGAGGGCCATGGTAAACTGCGAAGGATTGAGACAGGTTGTGCTGGGTTTGAAGCCGGCGGCGGTAATAAGAGATGATTATATCAAAGGTCATGTAAAAGAGGTGCGGGAGGCCCTTTGGGCGCTTCATCAAAGCCAAATGCCCATCATTAACATGTTGGAACTTCCGGATGGAAGGATTTATGTGTATGATGAGTATCTGCTACAGGAAACGGCAGTCCGAGCCGGGCTTGATTTTAGCGAAACAAAGTCTAATCTGGAATTTTTGCTCAATATAG
>JBAZOA010000063.1:0-6894 GCA_041648935.1 Candidatus Omnitrophota bacterium
CCCCAGCATAGCGCCTGAGGTGGCCAGGGGAGTCCCGACAGCTGTCACGATCGCGTCAAAAGACGCTGATTTCGCGAAAAAGGCGCGCGATATTTTCAGGACAGGGCGTTTCAGGGTTTATACCAACAGGGATGTCGTGGGCGTTGAGCTGGGCGGCGCGCTGAAGAATATAATAGCGATCGCGGCGGGGATATCGGACGGACTCGGCTTCGGCGCCAATACAAAGGCCGCTATAGTTACCAGGGGGCTCGCGGAGATAACCCGGCTCGGAGTTAAAATGGGAGCTGATCCAGAGACATTCATGGGCCTTAGCGGTTTAGGGGACCTGGTTACCACATGCGTGAGCCTTGAAGGCAGAAACCATAGGTTCGGCCAGGAGATAGGCAAGGGAAAGAAGCCGCGAGACCTTCTCAGGAAAAGCGCGGCCGAGATAGAAGGCGTGTGGACCTCAAAGGCGGCCTTCGCGCTTGGCAGGAAATACAAGGCGGACCTGCCCATCACCCATCAGGTTTATTCAGTCATCTTCGAGCGGAAATCCCCTCTGTCGGCGGTCAGCGAACTCATGGCGCGGGAGCCGAAGGAAGAATAACATTGACATCCGGCCTGTAAACTGATAATGTAATTAAAGAATAAGGAGGGTTTACATGTTGGAATATAATCCTCTGCATAAGCATACCTGCCTGTTTTATAACTCCAAAGAAGAGCTATTGGATATCTTAGTGCCTTATTTCAAGGCGGGATTAGAAAGCGATGAATTCTGCCTGTGGATTGTCTCGGAACCATTGAATCCGGAAGAAGCAAAGTCAGCGCTGAAGAAGACCGTAAATGACCCGGACTCTTATATTAAAAAAGGACAATTAGAGATAGGGGGTTTTAAGGATTATTATTTTAAATCCGGCGTATTTACTTCCGCCGGGATGCTTGAGTATTGGAATAAAAAGAAAAAAGAGGTCCTTGATCAGGGTTTTAAAAGCATTCGCATTTCCGGGGACGGCAGCTGGGCATTGGCGGATGAATATTGGCTGAACCTGCGTCTTTACGAAGAAGAGATAAATAAAACCATGGAAGATTTTCAGGGGATGTCTATCTGCACTTACTGCGTCAGCAAGCTTCAGCTGAATCAAATCCTTGATCTGGGCGCGTTCCATCAGTCATCTCTTTGCAGGAGAATGGGGAGATGGGACAGTATCCCTTCGTCGAATTTTTGCCAGGCGAAAGATAAGCTGGCGTAATGCCTTAAATTTTTCTTGACTCTTAGTCCTTAATTTGGTATAATTTATGTTAATAATTATTATATGCGGGCCATGGAGACATGGCCTTTTTATGTCTACGGATAGGAAGGACTTTTTAAAGCGCTTTAGCGTAAGTTGACACTCGAGTAATACTCCTTTTGTCAACTTAGCGGGATGAGGCAATTAGGATATATGAGAAATATACATAAGATAATTAATATAGCTGTAATATACATGATAATAGGGGTGTTTTTAGCGCAAGACGCCGCGTATCCGGCGCATTATAATACCTTGCGGCCTGAGATGGGATTCTCGGATGATAAAAAAGAGGATACAGAGAACAGATTGGGTTTGGTGGAAATCCAGGCCGTTGATAAAAGGCCGGAAGCCTTTGTTGCCGAAGAGGATGATGTTATTGTGCTGGACCAGCTTACGGTTAACGACCAGGTGTTATTTAGATTGCAAGCGCTGGTGAATAAGTACCATGTTAAAATAACAAGACATAGTATGTATATAAGATATGACCCCAATAGCAAATATAAAAGATTGTCTTTTCGTTATGCCTGGTCATTCAGGTCTTTGATGAGATTTATAGGTAAGAACAGGGAAGTGATTATGGAGAGAGGCCAGGATGTGGAAAAGGCCTTGGAAGCCGTTATGGTTGAGCATGGCGGGAGGACCTTGGCTTCAGGGGAAAACATTACTCGCCGCGATTTTATTTTTAGAAAAACCCCGTTATATGCAGTCATGGGCTTGGCGGCTTTGAAATATCCATCTTTTGTCAGCGCGGGGCAAAAAAATACAATAAAAAGAGAGACCCGGCAGGTAAGTTATGATTTTAGTCCGGCGCGGGTCGTGGCGAGCGTCGGGGGGCCGGGCTTCGGCGACGCGAGGATAATAGAGAGTTCCAGGACTAAGACAGTGCATACCATTACTGATTTGGAAGAACCCTTGACGCGCAAGATGATACAGTGGAAATGGGCCAAATCAGGAGACAGCTGGACAGTTGACAGATGGGACGATGGGTCAGAGGCCATAGATCTTTCGGCAGGCCGCGAAGACATGGTGCTTCGTTTTATTGTCTTTGGGACCGTGTCCGCTGAATATAAGGTTGTTTTAGAGGATAACGCCGGTCAGCGCATAGAAATTAACTCAACCGAGAACTTGATTACAGCCGAGGGCAAGCAATATAATCTGGCGAGATTGGATGAGTTATCCGGACGCAACCCCATGTTTAACTGGATGTCGGTCAAACCCGTGAAATGCGTATCCGTATCCCCGGCCAAGGCCAAGATAACGATTAAAAGCCTGGAGATACTTGATGTAAAAAATGTGCGTGACAGGGGAATGGGCATAGCGATGTTCCTGAGTAAAGATGGGATAGACGGGAATGATTTTCCTCCGCTCGGAGGATACGCGGGAATGACCGGGGCCAGGCCGCCCGCTTCGATACTTTCTTTCAGCGGTATATTGGAGCGGGATGTGGATCAATTGACCGCGTTGTGGAACGGCCTGCTCCCGGGACAGGTGCCGCATGAGATACTGGAGTTCTGGCTGCCTGACGAACAGCAATCAGGTAAATTAGGCAAGGTGAGGCCTAACCAGGATTTATCGGGGCTTAGACAAAAGGCCAAGTCGTTGAAGGCAAGGATCATGGCAGGCGACAAATCAGAGGATTATAAAACAGCCGGCTGGGTAATGTCCTGAAGCGTATAGTCAATGGTGAATTAGATGAGATATTTGTCAATAGGGCCAAGGCCGCGGCTCAGTACGGCAAGCCGGTTATTTTACGTATTCTCCACGAGCCTACAGGTCAATGGTATCCGTGGTCATTCAGCAACCAGCAGGAAGCGGATGATTATATCAACGCCTGGAAGCATATAGTGCAGATTTACAGGGATAATGGCGCCGATAATGTGGTCTTTGTGTTTTCCCCGCATAATTACGAGCCTGATGTCATACAGCAGACAAGAAAATATCAGCTTATCGATTATGTGATGTATCACCTGCAGGAACATATCAATCTTATAGGAGTCGACGCTTACAGCTATCCGCCTTCAGGAGGATACATAAATGCCCTCGCGACAGGGCTTTTGGACCTGGTGTCTAAATATCAGATACCCATAATGATGGGCGAGACCAGTTCCGCCATGTCAGAACAGGATAAGCGTATCTTTTGGGATTACCTGGCAAGGGATTCCAAAAACGGGATGTTTCCGTTTATCGGGATTGGGGTATTCAGCATAGCAAAAGATGAAAACGGGTGGAAGGATTTTCATCCACCCGCGGATATCATGCGGACATGGGAGAGAGACGAGTTTTTTGGCCCGAACCCGTTCGGGGAATTAAAAGGCGGCAAGCGCGATAAGACCGCGGGTCTGGCCGCGCCGAATTTACCCTGGCAGGATAATTCACGGCTCATCGCTGATTGGATATATAGCGGAGGAAATCAGGAGCAATTTACGCTTCTCCCTAACGGCATGGAGGAGTGGGCCTGGGGAAAGGTGTCCGGCGGCTGGTATGGCTGGGGGGCTGCCATTGATATTAAGGACAAGGCGTCATTGAATAACGGCACGGTTTCCAATTTTGAGCTTAGGATGCCGCTTGAAATACTGGAAGGAGAATTTAATCTTGTGTTAGAAGATAATCAAGGACAGCCCGTAGGTAAGGAAATAAGGTTGACCAGGGACGTATTATTCAGGTATATCGTGGATGGCCGCCTTGTTATCCCGATTGTTCAGGTAATTCAATTCGGGACCGGGGACAAGGCCTTGTTTAACTGGGGTAATATAAGGCAGGTCAAGATAGAAGCCATCAGTGATACTGGTAAAGCGCTGTTCGGCAGGGCTGTTATCGGGAAAATAGTGAATACGGACGTGGCGGAAGACCCTGATAATCCTGACCGTCAAGCCATGTCGGAACCTGTGGAACTGGAACAAAACTATCCCAATCCTTTTGATGATAACGGGACAAGTATCAGCTACAGGCTTAGCGGAGACTCAAATAACGTGACAGTCAGGATTTTTAACGCAAGGGGCAGGTTGGTAAGAGACATCGGTAAAGTCGATGGAGGCGCCGGAAGACATGTTATTAAATGGGACGGATTGAATAAGTCGGGTAACCCTGTCGCGACCGGCACTTATTTTATTCAGATAGACGTGGAAGGCAGATACAGAAAAACAATAAAATGCGTCAAGATAAGAGGATTGAGCGCGGCGCCGGTGATAGGGACTTCAGCGACCCTGGCTTCGCAGCAAACCCTTACTTTTGGGAGTATAGACATAAGGCCTGAAAAGGCCGGGGTTTTGTTCGATGCCTTTCAGGCGATAGCGATAGACGTGGATAGGGCCATTAAAGAGTCAAAAATTCCGGCCCTCGCGGAACAGCTTAAGATGAGGAAATGGCGGTTAAAAGAAGACATGGTTGGTATCATGGATTCCATAAATCAAGAGGGCCGTGTGATATTAAGGGCGATAGAAGACAGCGTGGGTAGAAATTGTAATGGTGATATAAAAAGAAGATGTTTTAATGAATTTTCGGATAAATGGAGAAAGATGCTGATCATGGTAAGTAATGCCGGCAATGAGAAAGACATCGCATTCCTAAGAAGAAAGGCGGAGGCCTTTTTGATGCAGATCGACGCTTATGCGCAATTACTGGAAGATTTGCGGTCCCCGAATAAAAGACGCATCGAGGTTAACGCAAGGCAATTTTTAGAAGAAAACGGCCAGCCGGAATACACGTATAAATTTTTAGTTTATTACATGGGACACGCAAGAGGCCTTTTTCATCCGGTAAGCCGGATTTCAGCGGTAAGGGGCGCACTTTAATCTTAATCTGGCGTCGTTTTTATATTTAGTTGGGCCATGGAAACATGGCCTTTTTTTGTCAACTTAGCGGGATGGGGCAATAGGATATATGAGAAATATACATAAAATAATTAATATAGCTGTAATATACATGATAATAGGGGTGTTTTTATGTCAGGATACGGCATATCCTCTGGAAACAGGGCATTTGAGGGTCCCCCTGGGAAAAGATGGCGGGAGAAGAAAAGAGGCCGCGCTGGCAATTACCGGCAAGGATGCCAAGCAGGTTTTAAATAGAGTATATGTTTCTGAAGATTTCAGAAATGGCCTTATTGGGACATTTTTCCAAGATGGTTCGGAGATATTGAGATTTAGATTTAATAAAGAGGGGGAGATAATCAGTGTTTCAATCATGAAAACCCAGGGCGGCAAGACAGTATTTCTGAAACCAGGGGAATTTATGTCCACTCATCCGGATTTATGGCGCGGCCTGGAGGGTTTTAAGACATGCCTGCGGCACGCCAGGTTTTCAAGCCTGGGCTATATCCTGCCGGAAGGCGCGAGCGAATCTTTAAAAGATAAGAATGTAATTAATGATGTCTGGTTTGTCTTGAAGGCGCCGCGGTCCCTGGGGCAGGGTAATCCATATTTTGAATACAGGGGCGCGAGGATTTCCGGGACTAATTTCGGGACGATACCTATACTGCCTTTCAGGTTTCTGAAATTAAATTTTAAAAACAAAGGATTTAACGGCACGGAGAGTTATTATATTTTACAGCAGGCGCTCATGCATGAGATGGCCGCGATTTATAAAGGATATTTTTCTGATCTTAATGCCGAGGAGTCTCACGCGCACAGCGGGATGCTGGAATATCAAGCTACCTTTGACGCGACTGTCGCGACCCTCAGGGATAGGAAGAAGGTGCCTCTTATAAAGTATGTTTCAGCTGAAAAACCGCACAGCATATTAGATGAATTCATGCTGAAATACAGCATAAGCGAGGCCATTTTCCCTCAAAGCGTTAAAAGGCGCGAGCGGAATGAAAATGGGTATCTTTTTGTCGAAGGGTTAAATGACGCGTTTAGCGTGAAGTTCAATGTTAAATTTAAAATAGAGCGCGCCGGCGCGGCAAAAGAGAAGATACGCTTGAATGCGGGGACCCGTGAATTTATAATAGAAAGATTGAGCGAGGTTTATTTTCAAGGGCATGAGATATTGGAGGGGAATAAGTTCCGCTTGGATCCCTCAGTGACGGGATATCTTTATAATCTATACGCGCTGATAAATGAAGAAATAGAGAGGATAAGATACGTTGACATCCCGCGTAACATGTATATCCTTAATGAGGATGTGGAGGCCGTGGTGACATGCGCCCTGAATGAGAATAGTGATCCCCTTGGTCTGCCGGTCATGGCGGCGGAGATTAAGTTTTACCATAAGGGGCAGGAGATAGACGCGGTTTTAACGATGATCGCGGCCGATAAAAATGTCAGAAATGACGTAATGGCCAGGGACAGACGCGGGTTTCCGTTGGGTTTAGACACTGAGATGACAAAGACAAGTTATACGAGCCTGGTTGGCCTGTCGTTTGTTTTGGCGTCTCACAGGGCCGATGAGAGTTTCCCCGGGGCAATGGATTCACTGGATGGTATGGGTATTAATAAACTGCTTCCCAAAAAAGATTACGCGGCGGTTTGTCTGTAATCATGAGAAAGATAAACAGGATAATCCATATAGCGATGATAAGGAAAGGTTATTTTTTGGTGGGACATGAAGAAACTTGAAAAAGGGCGTAATTTAATCAGGGTCATAATGATATTTTCTTTTTTTATGTCCATCTTTCCAGGGGCGG
>JBAZOA010000064.1:0-6871 GCA_041648935.1 Candidatus Omnitrophota bacterium
GAGCGGCGTGTTGATAGGCGGGGTCCTGCAGTTAGCCGTGCAGGTCCCGGTGCTGCGCGGAAAAGGGTTTAGGCTGTTTTCCACAAAAAGATTGTCTCATCCCGCCGCCAGAAAGATAGGCATGCTGCTGGTGCCGCGCATACTGGGTTCGTGCGTTTATCAGGTGAACATATTCATAAATACGGTGCTGGCGTCATTGTCGAGCATAGTCGGGACGGGAGGCGTGGCGGCCCTTTATTACGCCAACAGGATATTTCAATTCCCACTGGCGATATTCGGCATAGCGATCGCGCAGGCGGCCTTGCCTACCATGTCAAGGGAGGCGCTCGAGGAGAATAGCGACAAGCTTAAAAAGACGCTTTCTTTTTCGTTGAGGGCCATAAATTTTATAATAGTGCCCGCTTCAATAGGCCTGATAACGCTTGCCGCCCCCATAACAAGGGTATTGTTCGAAAGGGGTAAGTTTGACAGCTATTCCACGGACATGACCAGCCAGGCGCTTGTATTTTACTCAATGGGCCTTTTCAGTTACGCCGGCATAAAGATACTGGTTTCCTGTTTCTATTCCCTCAAGGACACCCTGACTCCGGTAAAGGTCGCCAGCCTGTCCCTGGCAGTCAATATAGGGCTTAACGTCATGCTGATGTTTCCGATGAAGCTGAACGGGCTCGCCTTGAGCACCTCGGTGTCCGGCGCGTTCAATTTTTTTCTGCTTTTTTTTATCCTGAGAAAAAAAATCGGGTGCCTGGACGGATACAGGATACTCGTGTCATTTTTTAAGGTATGTCTGGCGAGCCTGGCGATGGCCGGGGTCGCGTATTTCTGCATGTTCAGGATGGGGATGAATCTGTTCGTCGTGATAACAGCCGCGATATTCAGTTATATCCTGGCTGCCCTGGTCTTTGACGTGGGGGAGATGAGGGAATTCGTTTCGTGGATATCAAAGAAAAATTAAAAACCCTGCCGCGTCTGCCGGGGGTCTATATGATGAAGGATGGCGCGGGCCAGGTGCTTTACATAGGCAAGGCCAAGGACCTTTCAAAGAGGGTGCCGAGTTATTTCCGGGAAGGAAGTCCGAAGACGGCGCGCCACATGTCTCTTTTGGAAAAAGTCAGGGACATCGATTATATGGTCACCGGCTCGGAGGAAGAGGCGCTCATAACAGAGGCCAATCTGATAAGAGAGAAAAGACCTCGTTACAACGTGGAGCTGAAAGACGATAAATCCTTTCCTTTTTTGAAACTTACCATGAACGAAAAATTCCCCAGGCTCAGCATCACGAGAAGAAAGACGGATGACGGCTCCAGGTATTTCGGGCCATACACGAAAGTCAAGCTTCTGAGGAGCGCCGTCTCCATAATGAAAAATATATTTCCGCTGCGCACGTGCAGGAATATGCCCGGCGAGGTTTGTCTCGCGCATCACATAGGGCAATGCCTTGGCCCTTGTGCCGGGAAGATAAGCGAGAAAGAATACGGCGAACTGGTAAAAGAGCTGATCTTGTTTTTGGGAGGCAGAAAAAATGAGCTCATAGAGGGCTTGAAGAAAAAGATGGAGGAGTTGAGCGATGGTGAGGAATTTGAGAAGGCGGCCGTTATAAGAAACCGCTTGTCAGGCCTGTCGGAGGTATCTGATAAAAAAGGCGGGGATTATTCGGGATGGGGCAGCGTGGCCGTGAAATTAAAAAAGATACTGAGGCTGCCTAACCTGCCTTTCAGGGTGGAGGCGTTTGACGTCTCTAATATTTCCGGAAAGGATTCTACCGGATCGATGGTATATTTTTCCAACGGGGCTCCTGACAAGTCGAATTACAGGAAGTTCAGGATAAAGACAGTGGCGGATATAGATGATTACGCGATGATAAGGGAGATAGTGAGGCGCAGATACAGGCGTTTAAAAGAGGAGGGAAGGGGCTTCCCGGATCTCGTGATTATAGACGGCGGCAAGGGCCATCTGCGGGCGGCGTACGAGGAATTGACGCGGCTTAACCTGACAAGGATCCCGGTGATAGGGATCGCGAAGAAAGAAGAGAAGATATATACCATGGGGGCGAAAGAGCCGCTCAGCATAAACAGGGATTCGGACATCATTCATTTTATCCAGCAGGTGCGCGACGAGGCGCACAGGTTCGCGCTGAGTTATCACCATAAGTTAAGGCAGAGAAGCTCAGGGGTTGTTTGAGAATTTTTTTCTTTGTTTGTCCTCCCGCAGGCAGGCCTAAAGAAAAGCCTACGCCGATTCGAGCGGGCACGGTGTCCCGACACTGAAAGTGTCGGGACGAGCGAGAATCGGGGCGGAGCAAAGGCCGCCTCGCCGGGGCGGCCGAGCGTCTTTTCGTAGGCCTGCCTGCGGGAGGACAAGCGAGGGATAAAAAATCGCTGGTCTGGACAGATTAATTTATGAAACCGTTGACTTCATTTCAGAAAAAGGTATATACTGTTGTGAAAACCATATCTGCCGGAGAGGTGAGGTCTTACGCTTGGGTCGCGAAAATGACGGGAAGGCCGGGCGCGGCGAGGGCGGTAGGCGCCGCCCTGAATAAAAATCCCCTGCCGATCATTGTGCCGTGCCACCGAGTGGTTAACTCAGGCGGGGCATTGGGCGGATACGCGTTCGGAGAGGATTTAAAGAAGAGACTGCTGGAATTAGACATGCTCGCGGAAATAAGAGAAAAATTAGAAAAACTGGAAAATAAACTGAGGGAACTCAGGGCTTATCTGGATATAGATAAAAATGAAGGCTTGCTGAGGGGGTTCGAGGCGCAGGTGGCGGCCCCCGGATTCTGGGACAACAAAGAAAACTCTCTTCCGGCGATACAGAGATTAAAGATACTAAAGGCGATAGTGGAGCCGTACCTTGAGGCAAAGAAAGAATTGGAGGAATTAAAGGAATTGTCCCAGCTTTTGCACGAGAACGATCCTGTGTCCAGCAGGGAGATGCTGGAGTCCATTCAGGGCCTTTTCAAGAAATTCGATGACCTGGAATTCAAGAGTCTGCTGGGCGGGGACAATGACCTGAATAACGCCATATTGAGCATAAATTCAGGCGCCGGCGGCACCGAGGCGTGCGATTGGGCGAGCATGCTTTTGAGGATGTATTCGATGTGGGGCGAAAAACGGGGTTACAAGGTGGAGATGATCGACATGCTTTCCGGCGAGGAAGCGGGCATAAAAAGCGCCGATGTCATAATAAGCGGCCCTTACGCCTACGGTTATTTGAAGTCGGAAAAAGGCGTGCATCGTCTCGTGAGGATATCCCCTTTTGACGCGAATAAAAGAAGGCACACCTCTTTCGCTTCCGTGGACGTGATCCCTGAGGTCTCGGATGACACGGAGATAGACATAAATGAGGCCGATTTAAAAATAGACACATTTCGTTCAGGAGGGGCGGGCGGCCAGAACGTCAATAAATTGGAGACAGCCATAAGGATCACGCACGCGCCTACGGGCATAGTCGTGCAATGCCAGAAGGAAAGGTCGCAGTTTAAAAACAAAGTCACGGCGATGAAGATATTGAAGGCCAAGCTTTACGAGCTGAAGATGGCTGAAAAGAAAAAAGAGATAGAGGCGGAGTACGCCAAGAAACAGAAGATAGAGTGGGGGAGTCAGATACGGTCCTACGTCATGCATCCTTATTCCATGGTCAAGGACCACAGGACCGAGAACGAGACGTCCAATGTCAGCGCCGTGATGGATGGGGAACTGAATGAATTCATGGAAGCGTATTTGAAGTGGAAGGCGAAGAAATAATGTTAACCTGGATATTAAATAAAATCATCGGATCGCAGAACGAGAGAGAACTGAAGAAGCTCTGGCCGTTGGTCGGGAGGATAAATTCTTTTGAGCAGGGCCTGCGGGGATTTTCTGACGTTCAATTGCGCGCCAAGACAGACGAATTCCGCGGGCGGCTTTCAGGCGGAGAGAAACTTGACGATATCCTGCCCGAGGCCTTCGCGGTCGTGCGCGAGACCGCCAGGCGCACCGTAAACATGCGGCATTTCGATGTTCAATTAATAGGCGGCATGGTGCTTCATCAGGGTAAGATTTCCGAGATGGCGACAGGCGAGGGGAAAACGCTTGTAGCGACGCTTCCCGCCTATCTGAACGCGCTCACCGGCAAGGGCGTTCATATCGTGACGGTAAATGATTATCTCGCGCGCAGGGACAGGGAATGGATGGGCCCTATTTTTGAATTTTTAGGCCTTACAATAGGCGTGATCCAGCATGACATGGATCCGCGTATGAGGCAGATGGCTTACGGAAGCGATATCACGTACGGGACCAACAATGAGTTCGGTTTCGATTATCTCAGGGACAACATGGTTATCAGAAAAGAAGACATGGTCCAGAAGCCGATGAATTACGCCATAGTGGACGAGGTTGACAGCATCCTCATAGACGAGGCGCGCACGCCCCTCATAATCTCGGGGCCTTCGGACGAGTCGACGGACAAATATTACATATGCGACAAGATTGTGCCGAGGCTTAAAGGCAGGATTATCATGGAAAAGGACGAGATTGACGCCAAGTTCAAGGGCATTGACCTGTCCAAGGGATACGATTATATAGTGGACGAGAAGGCGAACACCGCTCATCTCACGGAAGAAGGCGAATTGAAGGCCGCCAAGATGCTGGGCATAGATAATATGCACGATATATCTACCATGGAATACCGTCATCACATGATCCAGGCGCTGAAGGCGCACAATCTTTTTGATAAAGACGTTGATTACGTGGTGAAAGACGGCGAGGTAATCATCGTGGATGAGTTCACGGGCAGGTTGATGCCCGGCAGGCGCTGGTCAGACGGCCTGCATCAGGCGATAGAGGCCAAAGAAGGCATGAAGATAGAGCGGGAAAATCAGACACTGGCCACGATCACCTTCCAGAATTATTTCAGGATGTATAAAAAATTGGCGGGCATGACAGGGACCGCCATGACAGAGGCGCAGGAATTCAGCCACATCTATAAACTTGACGTCGTTTCCATACCGACCAACAAGCCGCTCATAAGGGTGAATCACGCGGACGTGATTTACAAGACGGAAAAAGAGAAATTCAACGCTGTCTGTAATGAGATAGACGAACTGCATAAAAAGGGCAGGCCCGTGCTTGTGGGCACCATATCGATAGAGAAATCAGAACATCTGGGTTCAATGCTTCAGAGGCGCGGCATACCGCACTATGTATTGAACGCGAAATATCACGAGATGGAAGCGACCATAGTGGCTCAGGCAGGCAGGCTTAACGGGGTGACGATCGCGACAAACATGGCCGGCCGCGGCACCGATATATTGCTCGGCGGTAATCCTGAATTCATGGTCAATGATTGGCTCAAGGCAAAGGGCATGGGGTTGAAAGACATCAGCAAGGAAGAACGTGACAAGTGGCTCAAGGAGGCTAGGGAGAAGGTCAAGGAGGAGCACGAAAAAGTGGTCAGTCTGGACGGACTGCACATAATAGGCACGGAACGCCATGAATCCAGGCGCATAGATAATCAGCTTCGAGGGCGCTCAGGCAGGCAAGGGGATCCTGGTTCATCCAAGTTTTATATATCTCTGCAGGATGACCTGATGAGGCTTTTTGGTTCAGAGAGGATATCGGCGATTTACGACCGGCTCGGGATAGAAGAAGGCCAGGACATACAGCATCCGATAGTTACCAAGGCAATCGAGATAGCTCAGAAAAGGGTCGAACAGCACAATTTTGAGATCCGAAAGCACGTCCTGGAATATGACAACGTGATGAACAAGCAGAGAGAGGTGATATACGAGGAGAGAAAGAAGATACTTTACGGGGAAGACATAAGGGATCATGTATATGAGATCATGGAGGAAATCATAGATGGCGCGATGAAATTATATCTGAATCCAGACATACACCGCGCCGATTGGAAATACGCGGAGTTCTCGGAATGGTTCTGGTCCAAATTCAATATACGCGTGGAAAATCTGGAGGCCTTGCTGGAGCCCAAGGAAGACCATCAGATAATAGACGTGTTTTTTGACATGGCGAAAGCGGCTTACGAGGAAAAAGAAAAGGCCATGCCGCCCGGGTTATTAAGGCACATAGAAAAAATGATAATGCTCCAGGTCATAGACACTAAATGGAAAGACCATCTGTACGCGATGGATAATCTGAGGGAGGGGATAGGTCTTCGGGCTTATGGCCAGCGCGACCCGCTGGTTGAATACCAGCATGAAGGTTACGATATGTTCATGGCCATGATAGATTCCATAAAAGAAGAGACAGTGGAATTTTTATTCAAGGTCCAGGCAATGGCTGAACAGGTCCCCGCGAGGGGCGTTTTTCAATCAGTGCCCCAGGAATTCATAAAGACAGACGCCGCTCCCATGTCAAAGATACCTCAGGCAGGTAAGGAGCGGGAGGTTTTTGAGGAAGGCCCGTCTCAGGGGTCTCAGGCCGAGCAGTATAAACGCGCTGAGCCAAAGGTCGGACGTAATGACCCCTGCCCTTGCCATAGCGGCAAGAAATATAAAAAATGCTGTGGAAAGTAAGTCAGTTGTAAATTTTAAGTTGTGAGTTATAAGATTATGAAATGTATATTGCTGTGTGTTGTTTCGGCCATCCTGCTGGCTCTTTCCTTCTCAAATTCAAATGTTAGTTTTTTTGTATTTATCGCCTTCGTTCCTTTTTTCTTGGCGATAGACGGCTGCTCTCCTAAAAAGGCGTTTTTAATTTCCTGTCTTTTAGGTTTTTTCTTTTATCTTGGTGTCTTGTATTGGCTTTATCATGTCACTGTCATCGGTTTAATCGTCCTTTGTCTATATCTGGCACTTTATTTCGGATTTTTTGGTTTATTTTTCTTAAAACTTAAAACTTACAACTTACAACTTATAACTATTCCTTTA
>JBAZOA010000065.1:0-6722 GCA_041648935.1 Candidatus Omnitrophota bacterium
GCTGCGGTTTACGGCTCGTCTCTCCTTACGCCTAAGACCCTATATAGCTCTGTCCGAAACTCGCCGTAATCCCTTGCGGACTTTTGGCGAAATCTTTCTTATGCGCCTCAGACCCCGGACTGCCGGGAGACGAGCGAAAGCCGATAGCTAAAATTTATAATTCGCGCCTATCTCAAAGCTCCGCTCAGGCGCGGGATAATAATCCTTTTTCGTGGATCCGCCCGTGGCCCTGGCCACGTAATCATGATACTTCTCGTTAAAGATATTATTCACGCCCGTGTATATCTCAAAACCGTCATTCTCGTACGCGAGGCGGCCGTCCAGGACATAATAATTTTTGACCTTCGGCAATTCATTGCTCACGTCATTGATCGCGTACCTGTCCCCGGTAAACTTGCCGGTCAGCGACACATGATATCCATCAAGGAACCCGGCGTTCACGCCGCTGTTTATCTGCTGGCGCGGCACCATCGGGATATCATTATCGTCATAAACGCCGCCGTTGAACTTGGCCTGCCCGTAAGTATAATTGGCGAAAATTTCCAGCTTATCAAAAAATCCCATCCTCCTCAATTTCAGCAGATCCAGATCCGCGCCTAATTCCACGCCCCTGCGCCTTGTCTTGGGATAATTCTGATTGTACCCGGGAAACACGGCCGGATTCAGAAATATCTCATTGTCTATGTCTATCAGGTAAGACGTCCCGCTCAGCTTCAAAAAGTCTTTATGGCTGTGTTTAACGCCGGCCTCATACTGCGTGCCTGTCTGTTGTTTAAGGTTCGCGTCAAGCCCTGTCCAGGTACTGTACCATTCATCCGTAGCCAAAAACCTGAACGTCTCCTGGGCGTTAAAATACACGCTTGAGTTTTCAGAATACCCATATCTAAGGCCGCCCATGAACACTGACTCGCTCGGTTCGCTCGTGGTATAGAGGGCGGTCGCCGCCTTTTGATCAAATCTGTAGCTGGCCTTCTCATACCTCGCGCCGCCGTTGACAAAGAACTCGCTGAATAACTCACACTCGGAATACGTATACAAGCCGAGTCCTTCCTTGTAAATGGTGATGTCGTCCGTGTTCCACTCGCTCCCCCTGATCACATGCTCCACGTCATTATAATCAACGCCCGTGACCAGATTAAACTGTCTGCCGAATATCTCTTTATCGTATGCCTCTTTCAGGGAAAAACCATTCGCGTTGATCATGTATTTCGTGGCTGTCGGGAAACCGCCGTAATAAAACCACGAATACGCGTCGCGGTTCCTGAAAAAAAAGTCCAGGGATATCTCGCCAAGGCCGAAGTTTTTAAGATATGGCTCCAGGGACGTGGATACCTTTATATATCTGTCTTTCGTGGAACCGAAATCGCTCGCGTCAGCTGACCCCCGCCTTCCGTATCTGTCCAGCTCGCCCTGGTCGTCAAGCCCTCCCGGCATCCCGTAATCATCCTCGTGCCATCCGGCGCTGACGTCCAGCGCCAGGCCGACAAGGTCGTAACCCAGCCTTGCATTGAAATCCTTTGACAATAAATCACTGTTGACCCTGTAGCCATTCGTCTCGTAATACTTGGAATAGACATAATACGACACGTTATCCCTTGATCCGGAAAATTCTACGTCTTCCTGATGAGTGCCGTAGCTCGCGTACTTGACGCCGGTCTTACCGGAAAACTCCCCTGCCCCTTTCTTTGTTATGATATTTATCACGCCCCCCACCGCGTTATCCCCGTACATGACAGACGCGGCCCCTCTCAATACCTCTATTCTTTCTATGCTCTCAAGAGGTATCTGCAGCCAATCAGGACCGGACATGTCTATGGAATTGACCTTCCTGCCGTCTATCAGCACCAGCACGTTATTGACAGCTGTATCGGCAAAACCCCTGATGTCCACCCTGGCCGTCTTGTCGCTGTTATACTTGGAGACATTCACGCCGGCCTCTTCCTTTAATATATCCGCCACGTATTTACAGTTTGAATTCCCGATGTCCTCGCTGTCAATGACCGTGACATTTGAACTCACCTCATAATCGGATTGTTCCATCCTGACGGGCGTGACTACTATCCTCTCAAGCTCTACGTCGGAACGCTCCGCCGCGAAACCAATGCCAACGCCGGAACAAAAAACCAAAACCGCCGACACTATAATAAATATCTTTTTCATCTTTCCCTCCGAATAAAAAACCCCGAATGAAGAAACTTCATAGAAGCTCTTCCTTCGGGGTTGCACCCTGTTTCCTTGGCCCTTATCGCCGCCCTGCGCGGCAATGTCCTGTATCTTTAATATATCGTAAGGTTTTCTGGCTTGAGGCAATTACCTACTCGCCGCGCCTTCTCATCCCGAAACATCAGAATAATGGCCGCTTGCGGCTTTCGCTCCTCTTACAGCAGCGGGGCTGCGCTGAATTCACATCAGCTTCCCTTAAACAATATAATTTTATGTATTCAGTTTTAACTATTTATAACTCAATCCGCAAAAAGTGTCAACAAAATTATTTTTCCAAATTCTTCGATTCCCGGGCAGCCAGGCCTAAAGAAAAGCCTACGCCGATTCGAGCGGGCACGGTGTCTCCCGGCAGCCAGGGGTTTGTCAGGACGTTCGGCCTAAACGTTCTGAGAATAGATTTGTTTTTAGTTCAGTTAGGCCTCACTCTTTTTTGTTTTGACAGGCAGTATCTTTACTTGTCCGGTAGTCCCAGGGTTACGCAAAACAAAGAAGCCTTCCAAACCCCTGGCTGCCGGGAGACGAGCGAGAATCGGGGCGGAGCGAGGCCGCCTCGCTGGGGCGGCCGAGCGTCTTTTCGTAGGCCTGGCGGCCCGGGAAAATATTATAAGATGCAACTATTTTATTTATTTATTTATTTTTAACCAAAAACACGTGCGGCCGGCCGGTAAGAGGATTATCCTTCACTATCACGAGCGTCTTGTAAACCTCTTCTATGATCCTGTAATTCAGCACCTCTTTAGGCGCGCCCTTGATCTTTATCTTCCCTTCGCTCAACAGGATCAATTCGTCGCAGTATTCCGAGGCGAGGTTCAAATCGTGCAGAACAGAAACGATTGTCAACCCAGATTCCTTGTTGAGCTTGGTGAGCATCCTGAACATCTCCACCTGATGACATATGTCCAGATGCGCCGTGGGTTCGTCCAAAAACAGGATCTTGGGCCTCTGGCTGAGCGCCTTCGCGATTATGACGCGCTGGCGTTCCCCGCTGGATAACTCATCTATAAACCTGTCTTTCAGGCGCGAGGCGTCAACCGACTCCAATGCCTCCAGCGCTATCCTCAAATCTCCCTTTGACTCAAAACCAAGACCTTTCATGTAAGGGATGCGGCCCAATAACACCAGGTCGATTACCTTGAAAGGAAACATAAACGCCGTGTCCTGCGTCACCACCGCCATTGACCTCGCGATCTCCTTCAGGGGAATTTCAGCCAGGCTCCTGTTCTGTAAAAATATCTCCCCGCCAAAAGGCGTTATGGCTTTCGTGGCTGTCCTTAATAGCGTTGACTTTCCCGCGCCGTTGGGCCCTATTATGCCCACGACCGCCCCTTGTTTTATGTTAAAAGAGACATCGCTTAATATCTCGACATCATTATAGCCGCTTGAAACCTTTGAAAAAGTAAGCATTATTTAAAATACGCCTTTCCGGATTTTTTTAACACATAAATAAAAAACGGCACCCCAAGCAATGTGGTAATGACTCCTACCGGAAGCTCCCTCGGCGCCATTATCGTCCTAGCGAATATGTCGCACGATAAGATGAACACGCCGCCTGTTAAAATAGACGCCGGCACGAGTATCCTGTGATCAGGGCCTACCAATCTTCTCGCGATGTGCGGGACCATCAACCCGACAAAACCTATTATGCCGCACATGGACACGATAACGCTGGTAATCAGGGTAACCGCCAGGATGAGCGCCGCCTTTATCTTTTCTATGTCCACGCCGAGATGCAGGGCCTCTTCCTCTCCCAGGGATATCGCGTTCAGCTCTTTCGAAAGGATAAAAACAACAAAAGACCCGGCTGAGACCACCGCGCCCGCGATCAGGACCTGGCCGGGACTGTATACCTGAAGATTCCCCAAAAGCCACCATATCACGGAATGGATCTTGGCACTGGAGGAATTCGAGACAAAAAACATCAGTAATCCGGAAAATAACGCATTTACCAATATGCCCGCTATTATCAGGTTTTCAGGAAGGATCCTCTTGTCTACCCTTGCCAGAAGATAAACAACCATGATAGTAATCAATCCTCCGATAAACGCGATGACGCTCACGGCGCCGGAGATGGGCAGCAGCAATAAACCCATGACAGCCCCGAGTCCCGCGCCCGAAGACACGCCCAGTATATACGGTTCCGCCAGCGGATTTCTTAAAATGGCCTGAAGCGCGACGCCCGATAAACTCAAACCCGCGCCCGCGGCCACCGCCAATATCGTCCTTAAAATCCTTAGCTTGAGGATATCAAAAAATCGTTCCTCGAAAATATCATTCATGGGGATCCGCGCCGGGCCGATGAAAACGCTCGCCAATATCAACCCTGCCAGGCACAGACTCATCATGATTAAAAATTTTATCGGCTTTACCCTATTCATGAAATATCCTGTCGAGCCGCTCGATTGCCTCTATGGTCCTTGGACCGGGCCTTAAAAACACATCGGGGTTCAGGTCTTTATAAATCCTGTTATTCCTCACCGCGTTTATTGAACCGGGAAAACCTGCCTTATCTGAAAATCCCATTACCAGGATTATGTCCGGATTCCTGTCTATCAACATCTCCATGCTGAATATCCCGGCGTCATCTTTCACGTCTCGCGCGATATTGTCCCCGCCCGCGAGATCGATAATGTCTCCCATAAACGAAGAGCCCGTAACCAGCGGATCGTCAAACAACTGCAAAAACACCTTCGGCCTCGTTTTCCCGCCATTATCCTCTGATATTCGCCTGATCCTTTGCCTCATATCCTGCGCCAAAAAACCCGCCTCAGTCTCCCTGCCAAGAACCGAACCCAGCGATTCGATGTCTCTACACAACCCTTCGACGCTCTTGGGTGAAATCTTTATAACCCTCGCGCCGAGTCTTCCCAGATAATCCGCCTTATCCTTTTCCAAATCAGTATTCACTAAAATAATATCCGGCCGCAACAACGTTATCATCTCCATGTTCGGTTTATCAAAACTCCCGACCTTCTGTATCTCCCTGGCTTCTTCTGGAAAATTTGAGTATTCATCCACGCCCACGATGGAATCGCCCAGGTCCAGGCTGAAAAGAATCTCTGTAGCGTTCGGCGCCAGGGAAACTATCCTGTACTCCTCTCCCGCAAAGCATGCACTTGCAGCAAATAAAACATAAATAAAAACGTAAGTAACGATTTTTTTCATATATCAATATGGTTGCGGTCAGGGGTTTGTCAGGACATTCTCCGCCTAAGGCGGATCACTCTTTTTTGTTTTGACAGGCAGTGTCTTTGCTTATCCGGTAGTCTTGGGGTTACGCAAAACAAAAAAGCCTCCCAAGTCCCACCCCCGCCTGACGAGTAAAAACTATCTTAAAACATCCTTACCTAGTTTTACTGCCTCTATTTCTTGGCTGGCGGGTCTGAGAAAAGCATTGTTTGTTCGAGCGGGCATGGTGTCCCGGCACTGAAAGTGTCGGGACGAGCGAGAAGAAACACTGAGCGAGGCTGCCTCGCTGGGAGCAGCTAAGCGTCTTTTCGAAGGCCTGCCAGCCAAGAAAAACCTAATATTCTATCCCTTTCCTCGCCTTTATATTCACCCTGAACGGATGCTTTTTTTCCGTCATGACCGTGATATAATCCGCGAGGTCCTCCATTTCCGAGATATTGCCCCTGCCGGTGAGCACCAACTCAATCCCCTCCGGAGTATTTTTCAAAAACCGCAGAAATTCATCTTTATCAAAATACCCCTGATCCACCACGTTTACAATCTCATCCAGTATTATCATATTGTATTTTTTGCTTAAAATCGCCTTTTCAGCCTTTTTAACCATTGCCTCGATATCCTTTTCCAATTCTTCCCTGTGTCCTGGTGTCTTTGTGTCCTTGTGTCCAATGAACATCGGATGGCACTTCTCACATTTCACCACTTTTATATTCTTCAGCTTCTTTGCGGAAATTTCTTCCCCTAAGATAAGCGTCTTCTGTTTCCAAAACTGGAACACGCACACCTTCAGCCCCTGCCCGCTCGCGCGCATGGCGAGCCCGAACGCCGAAGTTGTCTTCCCCTTGCCTTCACCCGTATAGATATGTATCATTTCTATCTAGCTAAGTTGACAAAAGGAGTATTGCTCGAGTGTCAACTAAGGATTTACCTTAGAATGCTTTTTGAAAGACTCATTGATAAGGAGCTTTATGAACCTGATGGTGTCTAAAAAAGGATTTATCTGGCTGGCCTCGCCCTGATATATGGAATCTATGTTTACGGAAGAAATCTTCAGGCCTCGCCTCTTCGCCTCGATAAGCATCTCCGACTCTATCTCGTATTTCACCGTGGTCAGGACCATGTCCCCTATGGCCTTCCTGGATATCAGACGATAGCCGCATTGAGAATCCTCAACCCTCTCCCCTATGATAAACGATATAACAAAAGACATGAATATGTTCGTGCAGCGCCTCACAAAAGGCATCTTCTTGGGATTGTGCAGGCGGTTACCGATCACTATATCGGCGCCGGAGGCCTTGTGTTCCCGCATGAATTTA
>JBAZOA010000066.1:0-6627 GCA_041648935.1 Candidatus Omnitrophota bacterium
TAATCTCCCAATCCGCCGCGAACCTCTCGAGCCCCCCTATGTTTATGGGCGCCTTTTTCGCGTTCAATACGCACGCGCCCTCGCACTGATTCTCCTGCGGGCATACCCTGCCGCAGACCCCCGGCAGGTTATTCTTTTCTTTTATCACCCTGATCGCCTCATCGTATTTCCCGTTTTTCACGGCGTTTATGAAACGCGGTATGTCTATCTCAACAGGGCAATTCGCCGAGCATTTCGGCTTCTTGCAGAACAGACACCTGGCCGCCTCTTTCAACGCCTCTTCCTCGGTCAGACCCAAGGCCACCTCGTTAAAGTTTTTTATCCTGTCTTCCGGGCTCTGCTTTTTCATTTTATACGATCCCTCTTATTTTACAGGCGTGCCTTTCCTGCTCTTTAAACAGGGACTGCCGCGCCTTAAGCTCTTTGAAATTCACCTGGTGCCCGTCGAATTCAGGCCCGTCCACGCAGACAAATTTTGTCTCAGACCCCACCTCTATCCTGCACGAACCGCACATCCCCGTGCCGTCTACCAGGACCGTGTTCAGAGACACCAGCGTCTTTATGCCGTACGGCCGCGTGAGGTTCGAGATAACCTCCATCATTATCCCCGGCCCTACCGCGTAAACAAGATCGATCTTTTCGCCGGAATCAATGATCCGCTTGAGCACGCCTGAGACGAATCCCTTTTCCCCCGCTGAACCGTCGTCGGTAGTCACGAACAGCTCGCTAGCGGCATCCTCAAGCTCTTTCCTGAATATGAGCAGTTCCTTGTTTCTCGCGCCGATGATAACCAGCACCTTGTTCCCCGCCGTTTTATAAGCCTTCGCGACAGGATACAACTCAGCTATGCCTACTCCTCCGCCGACACAGCACACAGTCCCCGCCTTTTTCGTATCCGTGCTATGGCCCAGGGGGCCCGCCACGTCGCTCAGGTATTCGCCTTTTTTCTTTTCTGTCAGGCGGTGAGTCGTGACGCCCACTGCCTGATAAACAATGGTTATGTTTTCCCCGTCATTACCCGCTATTGTCAACGGCACGCGCTCGCCTTTCTCGTCTATCCTGATTATGACAAACTGCCCCGGCAGGGCCTTCTTAGCCGTAAGCCGCGCCTCCAGGACCATTTTAAAAATCTGCGGGGCTATCTTTTCATTCGATAAAATTTTAAACATGTCTGTCCTCGCTTATTAACCGCAGGCCCTTTAACGTCAATAAAGGGTCTATCTTGTCTATATTTTCGCAATACCTGCCTATGAGCGCGGAAAGGCCTCCGGTGGCCACGACCCTGGTTGCGCCCTTGCAACACCTCTTTTTCATCTGAGCCGCCAATCCGTCGCACAAAGAGCTGAGGCCGCGCACCGCGCCTATCACCATGCTTTCAGAGGTCTCTTTGCCCAGGATACCCTTAGGCCTCCTGATCGCCGTCTTCGGCAAAAGGGCCGTCCTCTCTGACAAGGCCCAAAGAGAAATCTCCGCGCCGGCCGCTATCGCCCCGCCCAGATATTCCTTTTTCCTGTTCACGATGTCTATTGTCACCGCTGTCCCAAAATCGACTATCACGCACGCGCCGCCGTACAAATCATGAGCGGCCCTGGCGTTCACCAGGCGGTCCTGCCCAACCTGCCCTGGCCGCCTGTATAAATTCCTGACGCCGCTGTCAACATCCCTTCCCACGACTTCAATCCTTCTGCCCAATAACGCGGTCAGCGCCTTTTCCGTTTTTTTTAATGCCGCCGGCGCCACGCTCACGATCATCACGCGGTCTATTTTATTCAAATAAGGCCTTATTTTTCCATGATACAGCCGCTTAAGGCCTCCGGAATCGGACGGGACCCTGAACGCCTTTTTCAGCGCCCTGCCCTCAAAGATCCCGTTATGGATGCTCGTATTCCCTATATCGATTGCCAATAACATAATTACCTCAACATCACGACATCGCCCGCCATGACCTTTTCGTTCAGCCCCGAATCCATCCTCAATATCAGGGCGCCTTCCTTATCCACGTCGATCGCGTATCCCTCTATCTTTGAATCATGATAACTGACCTGCAGCCTCTTGCCGAAAAATCCGGCGAACGACTTGTATTCGCTTATTATGTCATCTATGCCGCCATTCCTGAAGACGGCGTAATATCCATCCATGCGCCTGAAAAGAGATTTCACGAAATCCAGCCTGCGGACATCCCCGCCCAATTCAGCGGAAAGCGACGTCGCCGAATCCGGCAGAAGTTCTTTTTTCGTGTTTATGTTGATGCCCACGCCTATTATGACGAAATTGATCTTATCCGCCTCGGCGTTCATCTCCGTCAATATGCCGCAAACCTTCCGCGGGCCTATCAGGATGTCATTCGGCCATTTGATAAAAGCGGCCAGATTCGTCTCCTCCCGTATCGTCTTGGCCACGCTTAACGCCGAGATCAAGGTAATGCTCGAGACCTCATTGGGCAATATATCCGGCCTGACTATGGCTGAAAAATAAGCGCCCTTACCCTTAGGCGAAATCCATTTCCGGCCCATCCGCCCCCGGCCCGACCTCTGGGATTCCGATATCACGACAGAACCTTCTTTTTCGCCCTGCATCGCCAGGTCATAGGCGACGCCGTTGGTGGACTCGACCTCTTCATAGGAATAGATTTTCCTACCTATCGTACCGGTCTTTAGCTGCCAGCTCAATTCTACGGCCGTCAACCGGTCAGGCACAGACACCAGCCTGTAACCAAGATGGGGGGTCGCCTCGATATCGTATCCCTCATCGCGCAATCTCTCTATGTGTTTCCACACGGCCGCGCGCGAAATGCCCATTGAATGACTGAGGTCTTCGCCGGAGACATGCCCCTCTTGATGTTTTTTAAAATAATATAAAATCTTATCGTCTAACATAAAGTCGCCGCGTCACCGGATGCCCTGGCGCCCCTTGAGTTCTTTTATCCTGTCTCTTAATTCCGCCGCGCGCTCAAACTGCAGATTCCTCGCGCACGACTCCATCTCCCGCTGAAGTTCGGCGATAATCGTATTCGACTCATAATCATCTTCGCTCTGGCCCGCGGCTTCCACTACGATCTCCTCCGCCTTCCTGACCGCTTCTATGCCCTCCCTGACCGCCTTCTTGATCGACGCCGGCGTGATGTTGTTTTTCTTGTTAAAATCCACCTGTCTCGCCCTGCGTTTATTTGTCACCTCAACCGCGCTTCTGATCGAATTAGTTATTATATCCGCGTACATTATCACTTGTCCATCAATATTTCTGGCTGCCCTGCCGGCGACCTGTATGAGCGACGTCTGGGACCTCAAAAACCCCTCCTTGTCGGCGTCCAGTATCGCGACAAGCGATACCTCGGGCAGATCAAGCCCCTCTCTCAGCAGGTTTATGCCCACGAGACAGTCAAATTTACCCAGGCGCAGGTCCCTCAATATCTCGGAACGCTCAATCGTGTCTATTTCCGAATGCATGTAACGCACCCTCAACCCTGATTCTCCCAAAAAACCGGACAGGTCTTCCGCCATCCGCTTTGTCATGGTCGTGACAAACACCTTCTGGCCTTTTTCAGCCCTGGCCTTCACGTTTATTATCAGGTCCTGTATCTGGCCCTCGGTCGGCCTTATGATTATCTCCGGATCAATAAGGCCGGTGGGCCTTATGACCTGCTCGACCACCTGGCTTGATTTTCCCAATTCGTATTCCGACGGCGTGGCCGACACGAACACCGTTTCCCGTATGAGCCCCAGGAATTCATCGAAATTCAACGGCCTGTTATCGAGCGCTGAGGGAAGCCGGAACCCGTAGTCAACCAATACCTGCTTGCGCGCCTGGTCCCCGTTATACATGCCCCGCACCTGAGGCATGGTAGCGTGAGACTCGTCCACTATGGTCAGAAAATCCTTCGGGAAATAATCCAGGAGGCAATACGGCCTTGACCCCGGCGGCCTGGCGCTCAAATGCCTGGAGTAATTTTCTATGCCGTTACAAAAACCCATCTCCGTCAGCATCTCTATGTCATAGCGCGTCCTGGATCGCAGGCGCTGCGCCTCCAGGAGCTTGTTCTGCGACTTTAATTCCGCCAGCCGTCCTTCCAGCTCCCTTTCTATCGACCTGATCGCCGAGTCTATCTTGTCCTTGGTGGTGACAAAATGCTTCGCGGGATACACCCCTATTTTATCCACGGACCCCGCGACGACAGAACCGCTGACAGGCTCGATCTCGGATATCTTCTCTATCTCATCCCCGAAAAAACACACGCGGAAGAACGTCTGCTTGTAAGCGGGAAATATATCAACGGTATCGCCCCTCACCCTGAAACAACCCCTCTTAAAATCCGTATCGTTCCTTGAATAATGTATGCTGACCAGGCGGGATGACAAGTCACCCCTTTTCACACTTTGCCCTTTTTCCAGAAAAAGCAATAATTCCGCGTAATCACCCGGGGAACCTAATCCATATATACAGGACACACTCGCCACTATTATGACGTCGCGCCTTGACATCAGGGAACTGGTGGCCGAAAGCCGCAGGCGGTCTATGTTATCGTTTATCGAAGCGTCCTTTTCTATGTAAGTGTCTGTCTGCGGCACGTACGCCTCAGGCTGATAATAATCGTAGTAGCTCACGAAATACTCCACGGCGTTGCGGGGAAAAAATTCCCTGAATTCGCTGTACAACTGCGCGGCGAGGGTCTTGTTATGGGATATGACCAGGGCGGGCCGCTGCAATTGAGCTATCACGTTCGCCATGGTAAAGGTCTTGCCGCTGCCGGTAACGCCCAGGAGAGTATGGAACCTGTCGCCTTTTTTAAGGCCTTTTACCAGATTGTCTATCGCGGCCGGCTGATCTCCGCGCGGCTCGAAAGAACTCACTAACTCAAAATTTGACATAGATTATTGATTATTTATCAATAAATATCCAGCGAGAAATCTATCGAGGGGGCTGAATGGGTAAGGCATCCTATGGAAATCCTGTCGATCCCGGTCTTCGCTATGCCGTGGACGTTTTCCAGCGTAACGCCGCCCGACACTTCGAGCGCGGGCGGATTTGACGCCGCCTTGCCTATCTTAACTGCTTTTTTTATGTCGTCCAGGTCCATGTTGTCCAGCATTATTATATCCGCGCCTGACTCCAACGCCTCTTTGAACTCAGAGATATCGTTGACCTCTATCTCTATATTTTTATAACCCTTGCCTCTCGCCGCCGCGATCGCGTTATTTATGGCCTTTAGTTTATCCCCCTTGCAGCCGCCCCTCAGGATATCAAGGTGGTTGTCTTTTATCAATATGCCGTCCCACAGACCCATCCTGTGATTATGCCCTCCTCCGAGCTTGACGGCGTATTTCTCCAGATCCCTCATGCCGGGCGTTGTCTTTCTGGTATCAAAGATCTTCGCCTTGGTGCCCTTGACCGCCTTTACGAATTTGGCCGTGAGTGTCGCGGCGCCGGAGAGCCTGCCCAGGATATTCAACGCGGTCCTCTCGCCCGCCAGCACGCCCTTCATCGAACCTTTAACGGAAAGGACCCTCTTGCCTTTTTTCACGGCGCCCCCGTCCTGACAAAGCGGTAAAAAATTCATCTTCTCGTCCAGGGCGTTAAAAACCCAGCGCGCCGCGTCTATGCCCGCCAGGATACAATCCTCTTTCGCCACGATACACGCCGTTATGACGGCATCCTTGTCAAAAAGCGCCGAGCTCGTGACATCCCCGGGATCCACGTCTTCTTTCAGGGCGCTCAATATCAACGGCAGCGTCTTCTCTTTTACCAATTTCAGGCTCATGTCCCCATCCTTAGTTGACACCCAAGCAATACTCCTTTTGTCAACTTATCAGCTTTGAATCTCATTAATCGTTATTTCAAGCCTTTCTATCTGTTCCGTGATCCGCGCGCATTTATCCTTTTCCGCGTTCACGACTTCCTCCGGCGCCTTTTCAGTGAAATTCCTGTCCTTCATCCTCTTTTCCGTAAATACGAGCTGGCTCTCCAGCGACTCCTTTTTCTTTGTCAGCCGCTTCCTTTCCGCGTCAAGGTCTATCACACCCTCCAGAGAAATAAATATATTGAGATTTTCCAGCACGATGCTCGCGAAACCGCGCCGTTTCACGAAATCCTTATCGATAACCAGGTCTTCCAGATTCGCCAGATCTATTATGTACCGCCTGCCGGCGGATAAAACGCCCTCTATTTTCTTTTTCAGGGGCACCGCGCGCGCGACAAGCTTTGTCGAATGAGGTATGTTCATGTCCGAACGCAGATTCCTGACGCTGACCACGATCTCTTTTATGGCATCCATCTCGGACTCGGCTGTTTTATTCACGCGTTTTTTATCAGGGACCGGCCAGTTCGCGGTCATGATGCTATCCCTTTCCTTGATATTCTGCCATACCGCCTCTGTCACAAAAGGCATGAAAGGATGCAGTAATTTCAAAGATTCTTCCAGTACATTTATCAATATCATGCCCGTGGCCCCGCGTGTTTTCCCTATTATCTGCGGCTTGGATATCTCCACGTACCAATCACAAAAATCATGCCATACGAAATCATAGACCAACGCCTCAGCCTCATTAAACCTGTAATGGCCCAGCGCCTTCGTGACCCCGTCTATCACGCCGTTCAATCTGCTTAAAATCCATCTATCAGCCAGTGTCAGTT
>JBAZOA010000067.1:0-6483 GCA_041648935.1 Candidatus Omnitrophota bacterium
CTGAATGCTATCTCGTCATCCGCGAGTTCGATACCCATATTAGCCGCCTCCAGGGGACCTCTGCCCGTGTAAAACTTGCGCGGGTTATATCCCAGTATGGAAAGGTTCGCGACGTCGCTGGCGGCGGACATCCTGGGAGGGATCATGTTTGTGATCCCTACCTTGCCGTTTTCAGCTATATAATTCATGTTCGGGATCTTGGCGGCCTCCAGAGGCGTCCTGTTGTCCAGCTCCTCTAGGGGCCTGTCAGCCATCCCGTCCCCGACCAATACGATGTATTTCATGACTCGCTCCTCTTTATCTTGCCTTTCTCGTGCGCCCTGAAAAACGCCTCCACTATGCGCGGATCGAATTGAGTTCCGGCATTATCTTTCAATTCTTTTAAAGCGGTATTTTCAGACAACGCCTTTCTGTAGGGCCTGTCGGATACCATGGCGTGATACGCGTCCACCACGGCGACAATGCGCGCCTCAAGAGGTATGTCCTCGCCTTTAAGACCGTCAGGATAACCCCTGCCATCGTATCTTTCCTGATGATGCCTTATGATCTTCCCGACCTTTTTCAGTTTTTCAATGGGCTGCACTATCCTCTCGCCTATCTCCGGATGCTGTTTCATTACCTCAAATTCTTCCGGGGTAAGATTCCCGTTCTTGTGCAGCAACGCGTCAGGCACCCCTATCTTCCCTATATCGTGCAGCAAAAGCGCTGTCTTCAATTCCTCCGCGTCCAGATTGACACTAGTCATGGCAACCAGTTCCTCGGCGACCACCATGCCGTATTTGGTGACATGGTCCAGGTGCCCGCGCGTATAAGCGTCTTTTTCATCGACTGTCCTCGCCAGGGCTATGACTGTCTGAAAATAATTCTCCTTTTCCCTTTCTTTCAGTTTCTGCAGTTCCATTAAATTTTTCGCGTTTTCTATGGAAATGGCCACCTCATTGGACAGGGTCAGCAACAACTCAGCCTCCTGTTTTGTATACGGCTCTCCCGATATCTTCTCACCCAAAACCAGAAATCCTATCAATCTGCCCTTATTGAAACTCGGTATGCATACCGCGCAGCAAAATTTATCCAATTCGCACCTGACCTCGGGAAAACCGCTAAAATCCTCATCTTTATATAAAACCACGCCCTCCTTGCCTTTTAACCAGCTTATCAAAGGATGCGTCTCGCCTATCGTGTAGCCCTCTATTACCCCGCTTTGGCCGCGCCTGCTCCTCAGAAAAAACGCCTTGTCCTCCTCGTCGTACTGAAATATGCAGGCGTTCTCCACCTTCATATGTTTCTTTACTATGTACACGATGAGATAAAGCAGTTTCCTGGTATCGGACATGAGCACCATGCCCTTGCTGGCCTCCAAAAGAGTCTTGTGATAATCGTGGAATTGCTCGTTTGTCATGCCTGCACCTTTACGTATAAATCATGCGCTATGGCGGCGGAACGCACTATCCTGCCGAGCTTATCCATCTCCTCCGGCCTGACTATGGCGGTCACCGGGTCAAAAAATCCGCCTATAAACGAAACATGCCTATCCTTGGTCAATTCCCTGGCGCCCGTGAAAAGACCGTACAATATTATATCTTTCGGAGGATTCTGGGCTTTCGCGATCTTGTCGTTCAGTTTATAAAGCCTGAACACGCTTATGTCGCTCAGGATGATATCGGGCCTGAATTCATCCAGCTTTTCCCGCGTCTGTGTTTCAGTGAACGCGGCCGTCAATTGATACCTGCCCCTGCATCTTACCGCGTCCCTGAAATAAGCTAATTTTGAGCTGTATATGATCTCGTTCGGCTCTATGAAAAGCAGCCTTGCCTTGGCCAGGACGCTGTCATCATCTATCAGCGACGGCATTTTTTTGCCGCCTTCTTCTCCCCCTCCCAGCACGGATTCCACTACCTTTATCAGCGTCTTCATGGAAAACGGTTTTGTCAAAAACGCGTCGCATCCTAATTTCTCGGCCTCTTCTTTGTAATCTTCCGAAAACCCCGTCAGCACCACTATCTTGGCGTCTCTGTATATCCTCTTCGCCTCCCTCAATATCTCTATCCCGCTTATGTCAGGCATCTGCATGTCCAACAGGATAAGGTCAATGCCCGGCTGTTTTAAAAAAACCATCGCCTCGCGGCCGTTAAAGGCGGTCAGGACCTCGTAACCCCTTGAAACAAAAAATTCTTTCAGGACCAGGGTCACGTCTTTTTCATCGTCCACTATGAGGATCTTCTTGTTCATCACGCTATCCTTTTGAATCCATGCCTTTTCTTAACTTTTTCAGGGCGTCGCCTATCTTCATGGCATTCTCTTCCATCTCGTCCAAGAGCTTGATCAGCTTGGCCTTTTCCTGCTCGATATTATTGACATCAATGCCGTTCTTTTCCAGGTGATACCTGGCCATGCCCGCGGAGGTCGTGATTTTATTAAGCCAGTTATTCATGCTGTGGAAATCGTCTCTTATGGTCATGTCTGATTTTTCTTCCATTTATTTTACCTCCATTAGATTCCCGATGGCCTCTGACAGACTCCTAAGGGACGTGGGCTTGCTTAAAAACGCGCTGGCGCCCAGAGACAGACAATTATTCCTCGCCTCTTCCTCTTCCCCAAAGCCTGTCAATATAATGACCTTCAGGTCCGGCTTCAGCATCTTCGCCGCCTTTAAAACCTGCATGCCGGTGAGCCCCTCCCTTAGATGCAAGTCCAGGAGCATCACTTCCGGGGCGTGGTTCCTTAATAGCTCCAAACCCTGGGTGCTGTTAGGGGACGTGAAGACAGAATACCCGGAAACCCTCAAAAAATCCCCTATGTTTTTCAACAGCGTCTCTTCGTCGTCTATGATCAGGACTTTCCTGTCAGATTTGATTTCCATTCGCTTTCTCCTTCCTTATCGGCAGTCTTATTATAAAAGCCGTGCCCTTGCCATATTCCGATTCGCATGTAATGGTACCCTTGTGCACCTCGATAAAATCCCTTATCACGCATAACCCCAGGCCGCTGCCTTTATTGGACGTGGCCTTTGTGGTAAAATAAGGGGTGAATAGTTTTCTGTGATTTTCTTTCGTGAGGCCCGTGCCGTTATCGCTCACCCGGACCACTATGGCCTGGTCTTCCTGGCTGACCACGACCTCGACTTCACCCTGGAACGAAACATTCGTCTGTCCATTGCCTTCATTTATAAGCCGGGCCTTGTCCTGTATCGCGTCGTAAGAATTATCTATCAGATTATAAAAAACGTCCTGCAATAACGCCTCGCTCGCGAATACGTTAGGCATCTGACTGGAAGAATTTATCTTGAATCTCGGCTCTTTCGCCTTGTCCAGGCCTGAGCGCGAACGGCTTATCATCACGAGCTTGTAGGCGTTTTCGATCAGGTTCATCAGATTGAACTCCTGAAAATCCACCTTTGCCTTGGCCCTTTTCAATATGGCCGATGTTATCTCCTTGCCCTTGTACACCTCATCATCTATCATTTCCAGCGCGGCCTTGGCGTCTTTCAGGAGCGTTTTCGTGCCTTCGTCCCGCTGCGCCTCTATGTTGGACTTTTCCAGCTTAAAAAGCAGGAGCTCGACGGATGAGCTGATGGCCGCCAGACGATTATTGAACTGGTGCGAGGCGCCGGGCGCCATGTCCGCCAGGGCCTCTCTCTTGGATTTCTCAACCAAAGCGGACATCTCCTTCTGATGAAACTGCGCGTTTTCAATGGCGAGCGCGGCCTCATTAGACAAGACCATCAGAAGATTCAGGTCGTCCTGGGAAAAAGGCGTTTTATTTCTCCTGTCAGACAGGACCACAAAACCTATCAGGCCATTCCTGAGAAACGACGGTATGATAGTATTTATCCTCAATTCAGACAACGCGGAAAAAAGCTTTTTTATATGCGTAGTAAACGAGGTCGGCGCGTAAAGCGATAACTCTTCTGTCACAATAGGCAATTTTTTTAAATATAAATGGTCTATCAGATGGCTGTTGACATCGAATTCCTGCGGCAATTCGATCTTTTCCCCGCTGTACCACGCGCTGCTCAATAAATATTTATCACTCTGGCTCTCCAGTAAATACACAGCCGCGAACCTAAGCCCCAGGATCTTGACCAGATAATGCACTATGAGCCGCAAGAGAACACTCAAATTCGTAAATCTGAGCATGTTATGCGACAAACGTCTTAATGCCTGGTGCGACCTGAACTCCTGGGCCCTCAGCCTAACCTCAAACCTTCTCTGCAGTCTCATATAAATAAACGGCCCGGCGCTGGCTAAGAATGCCATTAGCAATAAAGGCAAAAGCCACAAATTAGCCAGCATCTTCTCCCTGATTAAAAACGCCACCCCAAAAGGAACGCCTAATATCAAAATATAAACAAAGAAAAATATGCCCGCGCGGCTGACGGCCGCTTTTATATTCATCAGTCTGTATTTGATTATCGCATAGGCTACCGCCAGGGTATAGCCGGTCTCGATTATGTAATAAACCGGGGGTAAATTAAATCCCTGCAGCACCAAAAAATAAGCTGACCACGCGATGAGCCCGATAAAATATCCCAAAAACACATAGCTTAACTGCGTTTTCTTCAAACCAGAGGATCTTGTAAAGGCTTTGATCAGAACATAAAACAGATATAAAAAACAACTTACAAAGAAAAGCAGAACAAGAAAATATAAAGACCCGGGGACTTCCTTGAAAGGCCTCAAAGACACTTCCTTGATGATAAAAGGGGTAAAAATAAAACAAAGCAGAAAACTTGCGCTGCCATAAACTATGGAGAGAATCCTTTTCCAATCCTTCCGTATCACATCCCTGGTTATGGAAACCACAAAATGAAGGGAAAACGCAGGAAAAAGAAGCGCCCCAATATACGAGATCCTGCTCCATAAAATGGCGCGCGAAGGATCATCCGAAAATATTATCAGGATGTCCCCTGCATTCCACATGGCAATACTGAAAGCCATGAGCGAGAAAGAAACATTTATGGATTTTTTCGGATTTTTAACGTAAACAAACAACCCCAAAAAAATATTTACCGCTACCGCTATGTAAACGCTTATCAATAACATTGATTAAATTAGTCCTATTTTTTTGCCAGCTTTTTTAAAGGCCTCCAGGGACCTGCTTAAATCCCCCAAACTATGAGATGCCATTATGCTGACCCTGATCCTGGATTCCGATTCTTTTACAGCCGGGAAAATCACGGGATTCACAAATATACCGGCCTTGTCAAGCATTTGAGCCATCCTATACGTTTTCATCTCGTCCCTTATTAAAACAGGTATTATGGCTGACTGGCTATTGCCTATGTCATAACCCAGGCCGCTCAATCCTTTTTGCATATACTCTATGTTCCTCCATAAGTTTTTTAATAAATGCGGCTCGTCCCGTATGACTTTAACAGCCGCCAAGCCCCCCGCCACGATACAAGGCGGCAAGCTCGCGGAAAATATAAACTCCCTGCTCACGTGTTTTAAGTACGTGACCACGTCCTTGGTGGAAGCGATAAATCCCCCCAAACTGCCCAAGGCCTTGCTTAGCGTCCCCATTATTATGTCTATCTTTCCTATCATGCTAAAATATTCCGGCGCGCCCCTGCCTGTCTTTCCTAACACGCCTGAGGCATGAGCCTCGTCGATCATTGTCCTGGCGCTATATTTCTTCGCTAGTTTATATATCTCGGGCAAATCAGCCATGTCGCCGTCCATGCTATATACGGAATCCACTATAATCAATTTATCCTGAGATCTGGGATAGGAAGACAGGATATTTTCCAGATAACGCATGTCATTATGCGGAAAAACCCTGATCTTTGCCCTGGAAAACCTGGAACCGTCCACTATGCTGGCGTGATTTTTTTCATCGTTTATGACAATACTGCTCTCGTTAACAAGAGATATGATTGAGCCCAGATTCGTCATGAAGCCGGTATTAAAAATCACGGCCGCCTCTGTACCCTTGAATTTAGCGATCTCTCTTTCTAATTCCTCATGCAGCTTATACGTGCCGCTTAAAATCCTTACCCCGCCTGAGCCCACGCCATATTTCTTGATCGCCTTTATCGCCGCTTCTTTTACTTTAGGATGACTTGTTAACCCTAAATAATTATTGGAGCCGAGCATAATCATTTCCCTGCCGCTGATCTTTACCCGCGGCCCTGAGAATGACTCGAGATTACGCATGTAAAAATAATAGTTCTGCCGCTTGACCCGCTCGACTCTTTTTAGCACCGATTTAATCCTGCTCTTGAAATCCTCATAGATTTCGCTCATTTGCCATCTCCTCGTATTTTATCAATCCACGATCACGTTTATTGTCCTGGGTATTTTATAATTGGCCATCCTCTCCCTGCAAAAAGACAGCATATCTCTTTCAACGGCCCCGTATCCCGCGGAAAAAACCATTTCCGCGTGAATCCGATGCCCCCACAATTCATCCCCCGTCGTTTTTAACCGCGCCTCTTTTGCCCCGGGAAAAGACATCAGGACTTCTTTCACCTCATTCACATCA
>JBAZOA010000068.1:0-6449 GCA_041648935.1 Candidatus Omnitrophota bacterium
ATACCGTAGTAGTGGGGTCTAATCACGGCAAGATAAAGGCCATGATAGACGATAAAGGCCGAAGGGTGAACGAGGCCGAGCCTTCCAAACCGGTGGAGATATTGGGTCTGTCGGGCGTCCCGCAGGCGGGCGAGAAATTTTACGTCATAAACGACGAGAAAAAGGCAAGGGACATCATCATCAACAGGCAATTGGACGCGGATAAGAAAAAACTCGACGGCAAGACGGCCAAGATAAGCCTGGAAGAACTTTACGATAAGATAAAACAGGGAGTGGTAAAGGAACTTAGGATAGTGATAAAGGCGGACGTGCAGGGGTCGCTGGAGGCGATCAAGGACTCGCTTGAAAAATTAAGCACTGACGAGGTGAAGCTCCTGGTTATACACGCGCAGGTAGGGGATATAAACGAATCTGACGTGATGCTCGCCTCCGCCTCGAACGCGGTAATGCTCGGTTTTCATGTCAACGTGATACCAACGGCGCAGGCCCTGGCGAAACAGGAAGGCGTTGATATCAGGAGTTACAGCATAATTTATCAGATGGTTGATGACGTGAAGGCCGCGATGGAAGGCATGCTCGAGCCGGTCTTGGAAGAGACATTTTTGGGCAGGGCGGAGGTCAGGCAGGTATTCAGCGTGTCAAAGGTCGGGATTGTGGCGGGATGTTATATCGTGAAAGGCAAAATACCGAGAGACGCGGTGTGCAAGCTCATAAGGAGCAAGGAGATAGTGCATAAGGGCAAACTCACATCGCTCAAGCACTTCAAGGATGATTTGAAAGAGGCGAAGGAGGGAATGGAGTGCGGCATAAGCCTTGGCATAAAGGATATAAGCCAGGGCGATCTGATAGAGGCGGTGGAGATTAAAAAGGTAGCCAGGAGATTAAAATAAGTGAAGAATCGCATTTTAAGCGGCATGAGGCCCACCGGGCCTTTGCATCTCGGGCATTTATTCGGCGCGCTCAGTAACTGGGTCAGGCTTCAGGATGATTACGAGTGTTTTTTTATGATAGCCGACTGGCACGCGCTGATGAGCGAATACGAAAATCCAAAGAAGATGCCTGGTTATATATTGGAATGCGCGGCTGATTGGATCGCGAGCGGCATCAATCCGGAAAAGAGCGCCGTATTCGTGCAATCCCAGGTAAAAGAACACCTCGAATTATACATGATATTTTCTGATTTCGTTCCCCTGGGATGGCTTGAGAGATGCCCGACTTATAAAGAGCAGTTGAGGGAAGTTAAGACGCGGGACCTGCATACTTACGGGTTTCTTGGATATCCCGTCTTACAGGCGGCGGATATATTGATATACAAGGCTAATACGGTGCCTGTGGGCAAGGACCAGGTGCCGCACATTGAATTGACCAATGACATCGCCGGGAAATTCAACGGCCTTTACGGCAGCGTGTTCCCTGAGGTAAGGCCGTTATTGACCGAGATCCCGAAACTGCTGGGCATAGACGGCAGAAAGATGAGCAAGTCCTACGATAATTCAATAGCGCTGGGCGACGCGGAGGAAACGATAAAGAAAAAATGTTCCCAGATGTTCACCGATCCCAAGAGGATAAAGCTTACCGATAAGGGGCATCCTGATAAATGCAATGTTTACTCGTATTATAGTCTATTTAAGAAGGAATACGCGAAAGAGGTTTATGATTATTGCGCGCACGCGAGGGTCGGCTGCACCGAGTGCAAGAGAAATATAGGAGGCGTGATCTCTGATTATCTGGCTGACGCGAGGCGCGAGAGAGAGGGATTGTTGAGAGACAAGGATAAGATTTATTCGATCCTGGCCGAGGGCGCCAAAAAGGCCCAGAAGGCGGCGGCGGAGACCATGGCTGAGGTCAGGAAGGCAGTGGGGCTTATTTAATGTCTTACAAGGTAAAATTAGAGGTCTTTGAGGGTCCGCTCGATCTATTATTATATTTAATAAAAAAGAACGAGATTGATATCTACGATATTCCTATAGCCGACATCACGGAACAGTATCTGGAATATCTTGAATTGATGCAGTTACTGGACCTGAACATCGCCGGTGAGTTCCTGGTAATGGCCGCGACCCTGATTCATATAAAGAGTAAGATGCTCCTGCCTCCCGATGAGGCTGATCTTCTGCCGCAGGAGGAAGAGGATCCGAGGGAAGAGCTTGTAAGACGCCTTTTGGAATACAAGAAATTCAAGGAGGTCGCGAACGTCCTGCAGGACCTGGAAGGCCAGAGGAAGAAGATGTGGACCAGGGATGCCGCCATCGAGATGGACGGCGGGGATGTCTTTTTTGAGGCGAGCTTATTTGATCTCATAACCGCCCTTACGAGGGTATTGAAAGACGTACCGAAAGAGGTGTTTCAGGAAATAATAAAAGACGAGTTTACCGTGGAGCAGAAGATACATGATCTCCTGCACATGCTGGTGATGACGCCGGTGATCCGCCTCACGGAACTTTTTAAAAACGCGAAGAATAAACTGGAGATAATAGCGACGTTCCTCGCCGTGCTGGAGCTGATACGGTTGAAGGAGATCATTGTGGCGCAGAAGCGCAGTTTTGACGAGATAGAGGTCATACGCAATGAAAAACACAGGTTGAACATAGAATAGCGATGGACAGGGAACAGGCGAAGAAAATAATAGAGGCGATGCTTTTCGTGAGCGATAAACCTCTTTTTTTAAACGAGATTAAGAATGTGCTCGAGGATCTGGACGCGGCCGCGATAAAAGAGGCCATCGGGGAATTGGGAAAATATTACGAGGAATCCGGCAGGGCCTTCAGGATCGCCGAGATCGCGGGCGGATATCAGATACTCACTGACCCGGTACTGGCGCCCTGGCTCAAAAAATTATACAAGACAGCCGGCGCCGATCGTTTATCAGGCCCGGCGCTGGAAACCCTGGCGATCATAGCTTACAAACAGCCCGCGTCAAAGCCCGAGATAGAGGCGATAAGGGGCGTTAACGTGGACGGCGTCCTGAAAACGCTCGTTGAGAAAAATCTCGTCAAGATCGCGGGCAGGCGCGAGACAGTCGGCAGGCCGATAATATACGGCACTACTCAGGAATTTTTGCAGTATTTCGGGCTGAATTCGCTGGATGAACTTCCAAAACTGGATGAATTCCATTTCACGGAAAACGACATAGAGCTTCCGGAGCACCTGAAAAAAGAACAAGAGGAGCCGAAAAATGAAATTAGCGAGCCTACGCAGGAAAATCGATAATATCGACAAAGAGATAGTTTCCAAGCTGAGCGAGAGGGCGTCCGTGGTCAAGGATATAGGCGAATTAAAAAAGCATACCGACAGGACAGTGTACATGCCTGACAGAGAGTCGGAGATATACGATAACGTGCTCAGGGGGAATAAAGGCCCTTTGTCTGATAAGGCGCTCGTGTCGATTTACAGAGAGGTGATGTCGAGCTCTCTGAGCCTGGAAAAAGGCCTGAGGATAGCGTATCTGGGGCCCGAGGCCACTTTCACTCACCTCGCGGCAATGAAGAAATTCGGCAGTAACGTGGAATATTATTCGTGTTCCAATATAACGGATGTCTTTAAAGATGTGGAGGCTGAGAGGTCTGATTACGGGGTTGTGCCCATAGAGAATTCTACTGAAGGCATGGTGAACCATACGCTAGACATGTTCATTAATTCAGACCTTAAGATATGTTCCGAGGTGTCGTTGGACATTTCCCATAATTTGATGAGCATGTCCTCCGGCATCAGGTCGATAAAAAAGATCTATTCAAAGACAGAGGTCTTTGGCCAGTGCAGGATTTGGATAGAGGCGAATCTTCATAACGCGGAGCTCGTGGAGGTGTCTACCACGAGCAAGGCGGCGGAAATAGTCTCCAGGGAGAAGAACTCCGCCGCCATAGCCAGCATCCTCGCGGCTGAGAAATATAAGCTGAACGTACTCGCGAAAGATATAGAGGATAACGCAAATAACGTGACTCGTTTTCTGGTTATAGGGGAGAAGATACCTTCTCCCACGCGTAACGACAGGACCTCTATCATGTTCGCCGCGAAGGACAGGGTAGGGGCGCTGCACGACATGCTGGTGCCTTTCAAGAAAAACAAGGTGAACCTGACAAAGATAGAATCAAGGCCGTCGAAAAGAAAGGTCTGGGAGTATTACTTCTTCATAGACATGCTCGGCCATTGCGAGAACGCGAACGTGAAAAAGGCGCTGGAAGAATTAGAAAAACAATCAACGTATTTCAAGATACTCGGATCATATCCTATAGGGATTTAGCATGCAGCCAAGAAAAGCGCTTTTAAATATAAGACCGTACCAGCCCGGCAAACCCATCGAAGAGGTAAAAAGGGACCTGGGGTTGAAAGATGTGATAAAGATGGCTTCCAATGAGAATCCGCTGGGCCCTTCGCCAAAGGCCGTGGAGGCCATAAAGAGACACCTGGGCAGCATAAACAGGTATCCTGAGGGCGGGTGTTTTTATCTGCGGCAGGCGGTCGCGAGGCGGCTCAAGGTAAAGCCGGAGCAGATAATCTTCGGAAACGGGTCTGACGAATTGATAGGCCTAGCGCTGAAGGCGTTTGTCAGCGATGGTGACGAGGTTATAGTGGCGACGCCCACATTCCTGATGTATGAGATATTCTCCAGGGCGCAGGGCGCTGACGTGAAGGCCGTGCCCATGAAGTATTTCAAATACAATTTAAAGGCGATGAAAGAGGCGGTAACTAGGAAAACCAGGGTCATATTCATCGCGAACCCGGATAATCCGAATGGCACGTACGTCGCCAGGTATCAACTGGAGGAATTGCTGGACGGGCTTTCTGATGACATACTGGTTTTCGTGGATGAGGCTTATTGCGATTTCGTGGAAGAAAAGGATTATCCCAACGGCCTGGATTATGTCTCCAGGCATAACGTCATAGTGACCAGGACCTTTTCAAAGGCATACGGCCTTTCCGGCATAAGGCTGGGGTACGGCGTCGCGAGGACAAATATAATAAAATACATGGAGGCTTGCAGGGATCCTTTTAACGTGAATTCCCTGGCGCAGGCGGCCGGTCTCGGCGCTTTAAAGGACAAGGGGTTCCTCGCCAGGACTAAGAAAACCGTCAGGGAAGGCAAGAAATTTTTATATAATCAACTGAAGGAAATCGGCCTCAGGTATGTGCCGAGCGTCACTAATTTTATACTGATAGAGATTGGGCCGAAGGCGGACGAGGTGATTCAAAGACTCCTGAAAAAAGGCGTCATAGTGAGGAACATGGAAAGCTGGGGGCTCACTAATTTCATGCGGGTGACGGTTGGGAAGAAGGAAGAGAACAAGAGGTTCGTCAAGGAATTAAAGAAAATATTAGGGTAGGAGGTTTTTAATGATAATAGTCCTGCGTCCCGACGCTACGAAGAAGCAGATAAGCCACATAATAGAAAAGGTAAAGAAGCTGGGCCTCAAGCCGCTGGTTTCCTCGGGCGTTGAGCGCACCATCATAGGCGTGATAGGCGAGGAGGATATTCTTAGGGTTCAGCCCCTGGAGGCGTTCCCGGGCGTTGAAAAGGTAATGCCCATATTAAAGCCCTATAAATTGGTGTCGCGCGAATTCAAGCCGCAGGACAGCGTCATTAATATAGACGGCGTGAAGATAGGCGGCGAAAAGATTATTGTGATGGCCGGGCCGTGTTCGGTGGAGAATTTTCCCAGGCTGTTGGATATAGGCAAGAAGGTGAGGCGCGCCGGCGCGCTCGTATTGAGGGGAGGAGCCTTTAAACCCAGGAGTTCCCCTTATTCTTTCCAGGGCCTGGGGGAAGAGGCCTTGAAATACCTTAAAGACGTGAAAAAAGAGACGGGACTCAAGATAGTGACGGAGGTAATGGATACAAGGGATGTCTGGCTTGTCGAGAAATACGCGGATATATTGCAGGTAGGCGCGAGGAACATGCAGAATTTCAACCTCCTTAAAGAGGTAGGGCTTTCCAAAAAGCCCGTGCTTTTAAAGCGCGGGATGTCGGCCACCATAAAGGAATTTCTGATGTCCGCGGAATACGTGCTCGCGAACGGAAATTTCAATTGCATATTGTGCGAGAGAGGCATAAGGACCTTTGAGGACTCAACGAGATTCACGCTTGATCTGAGCGCGGTGCCCATCATAAAACGATTGAGCCATTTGCCTGTGGTAATAGATCCCAGCCATGGGACAGGCAAGTGGTTCCTCGTTTCCTCGATGGCGAAGGCGGCGATCGCGGCGGGCGCGGACGGTCTCATAGTGGAAGTCCATCCGAATCCCGAAGAGGCGTATTCCGACGGAGAACAGTCGCTGTTGCCTGAAAAGTTCGCGGACATGATGAAAGAATTGGCGAGGGTCGCCAAGGCCGTGGACAGGAGTATCTAATAGAAATGAGATTATTTAACCGGGTAGTCATAATCGGATTAGGTTTGATCGGCGGATCTCTGGGGCTCGCTATAAAGGATAGGCGTCTGGCTAAAGAGGTCGCC
>JBAZOA010000069.1:0-6375 GCA_041648935.1 Candidatus Omnitrophota bacterium
CGTCAGGAGGGTCTTGTCGGAACCGCTTATGATGGTAAGGACGTCTTTTATGTCCTTGCGCATTATCCATCCCAGCGCCCCCAGGAGCCCGAAACTTACGATAAATCGCAGAATAAAAGACAGCCTGTTTTTGTTCATGATATTATTATGCCGGCGTATCCGACCACCGAGGAATAATCTCCCGTGACATCGCCGCTTGTCTGGTATTTCACGAGATCCGCTTTTTTCGCGCCGAGCCTCTTGCACGCGTTTATCAGCGAACAGGTCGGCGCGACGCCGCACATGGATATGTTCCGCTGGCCGACCGTGCTGAAAAGCCTTCCTTCGTCAAGCGCGAGGACCGCGTCTATCGCGAGGGCGTCTTTTTCTCTCGCCGAGGATTCTGATTCATAATGCGTCATGTCCGTGCTCGCCATGAAAAGAGCGGGCCTGCCTATCTTTTTAAAACCGGCCGCTATATCGCCGCCTATCTCGTCGTATGAGTCCAGCCCGGCCTGAGATACGATTATGGGCACTATCTTGACATCATCTTTAAGATACTGGAGAAAAGGCAGTTGCACCTCTATGGAGTGCTCGTATGAATGAGAAAGGGCATCTTCTTCCAATATAGAGCTTTCCTTTAAAATCGAGGACGCTATCTCGGTGTCTATCCTGACTTCCCCCATCGGCGTGGTCCAGGACCCCTCTGTCATTATACTGAACGGTTTTCCTGCCCCCGCGTGATTGGTACCCAGGATAATCACGGTTTTTTTTATTTCCACCCTTGATATCGTTGCCCCGGCCACGGCCCCGGAATACACGTAACCGGCGTGAGGCATTATGACACCAATGGCGTTCTGTTTTTTCTCCGCCGGGTCTATGAGGCCGGAGAGCATTTTTTTCAGGCCGTTTTCCGTCTGAGGATAAAATTGTCCGGCCATGACCGCCTTGCGTATCATAGCGTTCCCTCCAGGACCACTATGGCGCATTTATCCGGGGATAATAATTTCGCCGCGATCCTTTTGATGTCCAAGGCCGTTACAAGGTCTATCTCCTTGTCAAACCCCCTGTGATTGTTGTATCCCAGCCCGTAAAGCTCATCCATCGAGACGGAAAAGATGAACCCGGCGTTTGTCTCTAATTCCAGTTTGCGCATGGCCTTGACATGATTTTTCGCTTTTTCCAGCAGTCTTTCCGGCGCTTCGTTGCGGCTTATGGAAGATATGTTTTTGAGGATGATAGCCTTGGCCTTATTGATATTTTGCCTGGAGGTAAGGCAGTATACCGTTATGTAACCCGGATCCAGACCCATCACGTTGAAGGCGCCGGTGGCGTACGAAAGCCCGGTTTCCTCTCTTACTTCCTTGAACAGGATCCCGGAAGAACTGGATAGCATGTCTATCAGCAGTTCAAGGGCGTACCTGTCCTTATCGCGGAGGTCCATCCCGTGGAAGCCCAGGAGTATAAGGGATTGTTCCTTATCGACCTTTAACGTCTTTTCTCTTTTTTCTTTCGCTGTCACGGGCGTTTCTTTTTCCGGCTGCCTGAAGTCCGCCCTGCCGCTCGGTATGGCTGAAAAACAGGCCTCCAATACGGCCGCGACGTCTTCTTTTCTGCAGTCCCCGGATATCCCTATGAGCATATTTTCCGAAGTCATTATATTCTTATGGAAGTTCGCGATATCATCCCGCGTTATTTTAAGGACGCTTTGCCTCGTCCCTATTGTCTGAAAGCCGTACGGGTGGACCCTGAATAATTCCTGTTTCAGGATCCTGTGGCCTTGTTGGAATATCTCATTGTCCTGCATGTCTATGGCCGATAAAAATTCGTTCTTTTCCCTGTCGAACTCATCCTGTGAAAACGCGGACTTGAGACATAATTCAGACAGGAGTTTCAGTGTTTCGTTCAGGTGTTCTTTCAGGCACGTCGCTGATAGGCCTGAACTGTTATTTCCGGAATACGTGTTTAATGTTATGGCCATCGATTCGTAAAATCTGGCTATGTCCTCTCTTTTCAGGGAGTCGGTCCCGTCTTTAAGCATGGTATTGGAAAAAAGGGAAATGCCGTTGTTTTTTTTGTTTTCAAGCCGCAGTCCGCCCTTGAACAAGACGCACGTGGATACCACGGGGAGAGAATCGTTTTCATTGATCAGCACGCCGAGCCCGTTAGACAGGATTATTTTCTCGGTTTCCCTCACCTGTTTTTTTAAGGCCGTTTCCCTGCCGGAACTCAAGGTCTTGCCGGATTTGCTGATTGCGGTTATGGTCATGCTTTCCCTGTTCAGGTATTTTTGCGCGACCCTCTTCAGGTCCGCCAGCCGGATATTTTTTATGTTTTCCATGTATTGAGCGGAGAAACCGGGATTTCCCGCCAGGAGCTGGCCCTGAGCCAGGTCGTTGGCCTGAGACTCGATGCTCTGTTTTTTATAGATGTAGTCCGCCAGAAAATTATTTTTTGCGGTCGCGAGATTCTCTTCTTTTACGCCGTTGTTTTTCAGGTCCTCTATTTGTTTCAGTATCGCGTCGATCGCCCTTGTCACGTTTTCTTCCTTGAGAGAACTTGATATTATGAACAGCCCGGGGTCTTTGGGCGTGTAATTGTAGCATGATACGGACAATACTAATTTCTCTTTCATCCTGAGCTGTTCGTTCAGGATGGAACTTTCCGCCTGTCCCAATATGAAAGACAGGAGGTCCATGGCGCACAGGTCGCCGTCCAGCAGGTCAGTCGAACGGAAGGCTATGTTAAGGTAGGCGCCGTCAATGTCCAGTCTTTCCTCCGCCGTCCTTTCCTGGGTCTGCCGCGGCTCTTTTATTGTCGGCATGACGATATTCCCGCCCCGCGGTATCTCTCCGAAAAGCGCGTCCACCTGGTTTAATATGGCATCCTTGTCAACGTCCCCAACTATGCTCAGCACCGTTTTTTCCGGAGAATAGCGGGATTTGAAAAAGGTCATCAGGTCTTCCTTGTTCAATCGCTCAAAATTATCTTTATAACCGATTATGGGCATGCGGTAAGGGTGCCTGGTGAACGACGTTGAAAAGGTCAGCCTGGAAACCCTGTGTCCGGGGTCGTCTTTTATCAGGTCCATCTCCCTTTTTATGACGTCCATCTCTTTTTTTAGTTCGCCGGGGTTAAAGACAGGCTTGGTCATCATCTCTTTTAATATGTCCAGGGCCAGGCCCGAGTACTCTTTGAGGATAGTTATGCTGAAACCGGTGTAGTCATAGGAGGTATAAGCGTTTATATCCCCGCCATATCTATGTAATATATCTTCTATGGCGCCTTGGGGGTATTTTTTTGTGCCCTTGAACAGCATGTGTTCTATCAGATGGCTCATGCCGCTTCCCGCGTATTCGTTTTCAGAGGCGGAGCCCACGTCCACAAACATGGAAAAGACCGCGAGGGGATTCCTGCGGTCTTCCTTGATGATGACTGTCAAGCCGTTATCGAGCGTCTTTATGTCCTGCGCGTTCAACGGCGCGGCCAGAGGGCCTAAAATAAAAAATGCCAAGACACACGCTATGATTTGACTTGTTTTTATCTTGGGCATGCGGGCAAAGGTATTAAAATTTTGGGGCGCGCTGTTTTCTTCTTTTTTTTTCGCTGGGCTTTTCGTAGTGTTTTCTGGCCTTTAGCTGTTTCAGCAAGCCGTCGCGCTCTATCTTTTTCTTGAATCTTCTAAGGGCTTTTTCCAGCGATTCACCGGGAGCTATTTCCACTCTAGACATTTGTTTATCACCTCGCTTGATTAAGACATTTTATATAAAACAATATGCCGTGTCAAGGATTATTGTTTTTCTTCGTCTTTCATGCCTTTCTTGAATTCCCTTATGGCCTTTCCGATGCTCTTGCCTATCTCCGGCAGTTTGCCCGCGCCGAATACAAGAAGGCAGATTACCAGTATCAAGATGAGCTCAGGCATGCCTATTCCGAACATATGTCACCCCTTTCGTATCATGAGATCTTTTTTAATATCCTGTCCGTGTCCACGTATTTTTCTGTCAGTTTCACGGCTGTCCTGGTCTTGTCCGTGTCCTCGGGCCGTATTTTTATGGCGAGGTCGTGTATCTGCGCGGCGGTGGCGTAAGTGTGCTCGCCGCTCAGCAGCACGGGTATGTTCGCGCTTTCTATCAGAGACATTATCTTCGGATGAGGCACCATCCCGCCGGTAAGTATGATACCGGAAATAGATATCCGCCGCTCTGGGTTTTTTAAAAGGTGCGCCGTCATCAGGGTCATTATTATGTCTTCCCTGTCCCCCGGGGTTATCAGCAGGGAACCGTCTTCTATGTACTCAAGGGCGGCGTGCGGTTCCATGGCGCCGATAAAGACGCCTTTTACCACGTTATCCATGCCCACTTTCTTCGAAATGAGCTTTATGTTTGTCTCCTCCACTATGTGCCTTATGGTCGGGGTTGACAGCGTGGCGGCGTAAGGGATTATGCCCAGGACATCAATCCCCCTTTTTTTCAGGCTCATGCGGACCATCTTGTCCACCTTTTTATATTTATCGGAAGAGACCTTGTTGATTATGACACCAATCACGTCTACCCCCTCTTTTTCAAACAGGGCCATATTGAGCTCTATTTCGTCGATGGGCTTTCCTATGCCGCCGGAGGTTATGAGTATGACTTTCGCGTCCAGGAGATTCGCTACTTTCGCGTTAGACAGGTCGAATACGGATCCCACGCCCGCGTGCCCCGTCCCTTCGATGACTACCAGGTCTTTCTTGTGGGAGATCCTCTCGAAGGAAGAGATGATGTTGTCTACTAATTTTCTCCTGTCACCTTTTTTGATGTATTTTTCCGTGAATCCTTTTTCTATTGCCACCGGACTCATGTCTTTTATGGAACATTTCATGCCGCAGGCCTTTTCAATCAGGACAGAGTCCTCGTCCACCTTGTAGCCGCGCTCGAGCACGTATCTTTGCCCGACGGGTTTTATGAACCCTACGGCCCTGAATTTTTTCTTAAAGGCGCGTATCAGCCCCAATGATACGGTTGTCTTTCCGTCGTTCTGCCTTGTCGCGGCGATGAATATCTTCTTCGGGGTTTTTATCATTGGCCGCACTTCTCCCATTTTAATAGCTCTGTTATCTTGGCGAGGGTGCTCCCCTTGTCTATTTCCTCGCGCAGGCGGTTTTCCGCCTCCAGCACGCCCATGGCCCTATTGGTTATCTCAGCGGCTTTTTGCCGCGGCACCACCATGATGCCGTCGTCGTCGCCCACAATCCAGTCGCCGCTGAATATTTTTTTTCCGCCCACGTTCACGGGCACGCCTATCTCCCCGAAACCTTTCGGTTCGCCGGCATTGGAACATCTTAATCTCGCGAACGCGGGGAATCCCAGGCGTTTTATATCTTCCGTGTCCCGTATCGCTCCGTCTATTACCACGCCGGCCAGTTTTTTCTGCATGGCGCCGTGAGTCGCCAGTTCTCCCCATACCGCCGGCCCGACGCCGCCCGCGTCTATGACTATCACATCCCCTTTTTCAGCCAGGTCTACCGCCTCAACCGGTTTTGACCAGTCGCCCGGATACGTCCTTACCGTGATCGCCTTGCCGCAGAATTTCAGGCCAGGGCAGACGGCCTTCAATCCTGCCAGCGCGGGTTCTCTGTGCATGGCGTCGGAGATATTGGCCGTGGATACTTTTTTTAACACGGCGGCGATGTCTTTTTCCGCGACCCTCTTGAAGAATTTCGTCTTTATCTTTTTTAATTTATCGATGGATCGCCTTATGCCGCGGCTCGCTTTTTCCGCGTCTCTGGCCTTGGTTATCGCGCCCCCCACTATGATTATGCCGGCACCCGCCCTGACAGCCATAGCGGCGGTCTCGGAATTTATCCCGCCCGCGACGGCTATCGGTATTGACGTCTCTTTTTTTATGTCTTTCAGTTGTTTGAACGGGTCATTGCCGCGCATCTGGTCGTCTATGGCGCAGTGCACCCCTATATAGTCAACGCCCAGCGCCTCTATTTCCGCCGCCCGTTTTTTTGAGTCTTTTATTGAGATGAGATCCGCTTGTATCTTCGCGCCGTAATTACGCGCCGCCTCAACGCATTCTCTGATCGTTGAGTCGCTCGCCGCGGCCAGCACACACACGACGTCCGCGCCCGCCTTGGCCGCTATCTCCACCTCGGCGCGTCCGGCGTCCATTGTTTTCATGTCCGCGACTATTGTCTTGTTCGGGAATTTCCTGCGCAGGGTCCTTACGGCGTCAAGGCCCTCGCTTTTTATCAGCGGCGTGCCGGCCTCCAGCCAGTCCGCCCCGCCGGCCACCGCCTCTTCGGCGCATTTTATCGCGCGTTTCAAATCAACGAAATCCAAGGCTACTTGCAAAACAGGTTTCATATATTCGTACAGCGTCACGCGTCTCGCGTATTGCGCATGACCC
>JBAZOA010000070.1:0-6356 GCA_041648935.1 Candidatus Omnitrophota bacterium
AGCGAAACAGGGGTATTTTTATACTTATGCCCTAGTGAACGCTAATCAGTATACTTGCACCGCGACTCCGGCAGTTGTGGGTACCACGGGTACCCGTATATTCTTCGTTGACGAGAGCGGCGTAATAAGGCTTAATAATTCAGCAGGTGCTCCTATAGAATAACGTCACATTAAGAGCATGTCTTGAAATAGCGCCAGATTTTATATCTGGCGCTATTTTTTTATGTCCAGTTTATTTACCTTGACATTTTTGACAGATTATTATAATTTATTATATAATATATAGATATCATACATGGGAGTTATATAATAGATGAAACGTTCCGCGGCGATTGACGTAGGAAGTTACAGCATAAAATTAATAGAGCTTGAGGAGAATAAGGGCCAGGTCGAGGTAATAAAGGCCGCGGTCAATCCCATATCGGAAGGCAATGTGAATTCCAGCCTGAGGGATTTATTAGCCCTCACCAAGTTGTCATCCAAGCGGGTCAATGTGTCTCTTTCCGGCCCCGCCGTTATCGTTCGTTACATAGAGATGCCGCCAATGAAACGGGAAGAGCTCAGGAGCGCCATAAGGTTTGAGGCGGAAAAATATCTGCCTTTTGACGTGAATGACGCCGTAATGGATTGCACGACCCTGGACAAGAATGTCTCCACGGGAGCCAGCAGGGTGCTTTTGGTAGCAGCTAAAAAGGACAAGATAAATAATTACATGAGTCTTTTTAAGGAATTTGGACTGGATATAGACGTCATAGATGTCGACAGCGTGGCTTTTTTAAATGCCTTTCAGAGGAGCGGCGCGGAAAAAGAAGAAGCCGCTACTTACGCGCTCGTGAACATGGGCGGCAAATTTTCCAACATGAATATTATCGCGAACGGCTATCCATATTTTACGAGAGACATGCTTTGGGGCGGCATGGACGTCACGGCCAAGCTGAAAGAGTCGAGGTCCATTAGCATGGAAGACGCTGAAAAAATCAAGCGCGATCCTGGAGACAGCAAGGAGGACGCGCTGGCGGCGGTGACGCCTATCCTTGAAAAATTGATCTCAGAGATACGCATGTCTTTCGATTATTTTGAGACGCAGTTCGGGAAAAATATAGAGCGGATTCATATAACAGGCGGTAGTTCCTATCTTTTTGGTATCACGGAATTTTTAAGAGATAATATCGGGTTGGATGTGCGGCCCTGGGACCCCTTGAGCGGGATCGGCGTGAATGAGGCGGTCTTGGACAGGGAGATAAAGGATTTTCCGGGTCAATTCGCGGTGGCCGTGGGCTTGGCCTTGAGGGGTCTATGATAGAGATAAATCTATTGCCAGAGGAATTGCAGAAGAAAAAGAGGTTCAGTTTTAATCTTAATCTCGAGCCGTCCAAGCTGATGGTGTACGGCGGAGGCGGGATCGCGGGGCTTCTGGTTTTATTGGTTTTGTTGCTGTTTTTGGGTTCTTTTATAAGGGGTATTCAGATTTCCGGCTTGGATAAAAAAGAAAAGGCCTTCGCGCCGAAGATGGCGGAGATAGAGCTTGTAAACAAGGAAATAACGGACGTAAAGACAAAGATGGGCGCCTTGAACGGCGTTACGGTCAGAAAATTTTTATGGGCCGAAAAGCTGAATCAGCTTTCGGACCTCGTGCCTCCCGGCGCGTGGTTCACGCGCGTGCGCACTGACCCCGAGAATCGTTTTATAATAGAAGGCAGTGTCGTGTCAAGAGGCGAAGAGGAAATGGCGTCGGTCGGAAAGTTCATGAAGAATCTTAAAGACGACCAGAAATTTTTCAGGGATTTCACTAACATAAAGTTGGAATCGGTGCAAAGAAAGAACAAAGACGGCGTGGACATGCTGGATTTTAAGATAGCGCTGTATTTTTAAGCCATGGAAATAAGAGAAAAACAAAAAATATATGTACTTTTCGGGATCTTCGGGGTGGTTGGTCTCGTAATCTATTTTAATCTGCTTTTAAGGCCCCTATCATCCGGTTTTTTCAGCAAGAACAGGGATTTTTGCGTCCTGAAGGCCAGGGTCAGGAGCGCGCAGGCGCTGATATCCAACGAGGCGGGCATAAAGAGGCAGTATGAGAACATGATGAAGGAGTCGGAATATCTTAAAAAGCGGCTGCCGGGCCAGGACCAGGTGCCCAATCTATTGGAAGATTTTTCAAACGTGGCTGAGTCGTCAGGCGTGAAGATATTGAGGCTTAAACCCCTCGAGGACATGACCGTTGGGACCCAGCCCAAAAACGACAATTCCATATACGCGGAGTTTCCGATATTGATAGAGGCCAGGGCCGGGTATCATCAGATCGGGGATTTCGTGGATAAACTGGAGAAGATGGAAAGATTCATAAGGATTGTCGACATGGATATAAAGGGCATGGAGCAGGACCCCAGGCACCACGAGATAAAAATGAGGATAATAACGTATGTTCTGCGCAAGTAAGCGGCCCCCGCGGGCAAAATTGACCTTGCTTGTTTTTTTGATCTTGTCAGTCGCGGCAATCGGCATGGCCTTCGCGGAAGGTTTGTTCAAATACGACGCGAAGGGGAAAAGAGATCCTTTTGTGCCCCTGGTATCAGGCGGATATGGCGGTCCCGGCGGTTACGCCTCAGACGCCTACGCCGTCAACAGCACGGAAGACGTCAGGCTGGAAGGTATAGTGTGGGATGAGGTGAAGGGTTCGGTGGCTATCATAAATGGGGAGATAGTCAAGGAGGGCCAGGAGCTAGGATCCATAAAAGTCCTGAAGATACATAAAGATAACGTGATTTTTGATGTGGGCGGCAGTGAGGTAAAGGTAGAATTGAGTACCGAGTAATTTAACTAGGAGGGGATTTTATGAAGAATTTGAGAGTCTGGTGGTTTTTTGCCGCATTGGTTTTTATTATTTCGATCTCCGCTTATGCCCAGGAAGAGGCCGGTATCGGTCAAGGCGTCGGAGAGGATGCTGTCCAGGCGGGGCAGGATATTTCCGCGGATATCAGCGAGACATCGTCAGGCAACGTCACTATGGATTTCAAAGACGCCGATATAAATAATGTCCTGAGGATTTTGTCTTACAAGAGCGGCATGAATATAATAGCCGGGAAGGACGTCACGGGTCTCATCACCATACGCCTGACCGACGTCCCGTGGCAAAAGGCCCTGGATGTGATATTGAGGACTTATGGATATACGTATGAAAAGGAAGGCAATATCATACGCGTCACCACGACCGCTAATCTGGAGAACGAAGAGCTTGTCACTGAGGTGTTTCCTCTGAGCTACGCGAACGCGAAAGACGTGCCTTCATCCATAGAAGAGATGCTGAGTTCGAGGGGCAAGGTAAAGTTTGACGAGAGGTCGAATCTCGTCATAGTGACCGACATAGCCCCGAATGTTTACAAGATAAGTCAGGTCATCGACAGGCTTGATATGAGGACGCAGCAGGTGTGCATCGAGGCGAAGATAATAGAGACCACGCTCGATAAGGACGATAAGCTTGGTATAAACTGGACAACGCAAATCTCCGCCAGCGGCGCGGAAAGGCCCGTGACATTTCCTTTTAAAAGGACCGATAAAGGCGGGAATTATTATCCCACCGGAGATGTTAGCGCCAGCGCTACCGATACAGTAGGAGTTTTTAATACTAATTTTCCTGTCGCTTTTCCGTCCGCCGTGCCTGGAAATTTCACGTTCGGTACGCTTGATTTTACGTCTTTACAGGGGATCATGGAGATATTGAAGACAAGGACAGACACGAAGATAATCTCCAATCCCAGGATAACCACGCTGAATAATCAGGAGGCGACTATACACGTAGGCACGGCGATATACGTCCCTGAATTTCAGGAGTCGTCCAATACGGGGGCCCCGGCCTTCAAGGATATAAAAAAGACACAGCTGGAGACAGGAGTGAAATTAAAGGTGACGCCGCACGTCAATTCTAAAGATGAGATAGTGGTGGATATAGTGCCGGAGGTCAGCACGCTTGGGGCAAAGACAGCCCTTTCGACCACTTCGTCCGGAGACACGGTTTACGCCTGGCCGGTCGCTATCAGGACAGCGACCGCGCAGGTCATGATACGGGACGGGGAGACGATAGTCATTGGAGGGCTGATAAAGGAAACAGAGACAGATACCGTGACAAAGGTGCCGATTCTGGGAGAGATACCCGTGTTGAGTTTTTTCTTTAAGAAAAAAGAAAAGGGCGTCGAGACCACGGATCTTTTGTTTTTTATAACAGTAAAGCTTCTCAAGACCAGCCCTCAGGCTCAGACCGCCAGCGTTTTGGCCGTGCCGAGCAAATGAAGATAGAGGCGTCGTATTGTAAGAAGGGTGTCCTGAAATATATTTCCCACCTGGATATCGTGAGGCTTTTTCAGAGGGCAGTGAGGAGGTCAGGGCTGCCGGTTACCCTGAGTCAGGGATTTACCCCTCATTACAAGATAGGCTTTTCAAATGCCTTGAAACTGGGCGTGGAGAGCGAGGCCGAAAAGGCGGTATTCAGCGTGGACAGGTGGATTGACGCAGAGGATTTTAAAAACAGGATTAATGAACAGTTGCCGGAGGGAATAAAGGTGGTGGAATGCAAAAAGAGATTCTGATAAACGTTGAACCGCAGGAAAAAAGGGTGGCGGTCGTCATGGGCGGCGCGCTTGAGGAATATTACATAGAAAGGCCTTCGGAGGTCAATCTGGTCGGGAATATTTACAAGGGGGTTGTCACCTCCGTGTTGTCGGGCATAGGCGCGGCTTTCGTGGACATAGGTTTCGGCAAGAACGGTTTTTTATACGTCACTGACATGCTTTCGCCTTCCCGCGAATTCGATTTGCTGGACGCCGCGGACGCTCATCCCGTAAAGCGTACCGCGAGGCCAAAGCCATCCGACATAGACAAGCTGGTAAAAAAAGGCCAGGAGGTCCTGGTGCAGGTGGTAAAAGAGCCCATGGGGACGAAAGGGCCGCGTCTCACCACACACGTCGGGATACCGGGCAGATTTGTGGTATTGATGCCTTTTGACAGGCACATGGGGATATCAAAGAAGGTCAATGACGGCAGGGAGAGGGAGAGGCTGCGCCAGATATTAAAAAAGGTCATGACCGGCATGGACTTCGGCCTGATTGTCAGGACCGCGGGCGTGGGCAAGGGAGAAGGCGATTTCAGGCGGGAGGTCAGGTATCTGGCGGCGGTGTGGCGGAATATAAAGAATTCCAGTTCCAAGGTCAGGGCACCCAGGATAATCCATGAGGAATACGGCCTGACGTTCAGGATACTGCGAGACATATTCAGCGAGGATGTGACCAGGGTGCTGGTTGATAACAGGGATGAGTATAAAAAACTGATGCACTTCGCGAATTCCATCATGCCCGTCATGAAGCGCAAGCTCATGTTTTACAGAGAGCACTCCCCGCTCTTTGAGTCAAGAGGAATAGAGAAGGAAATAGAGAAACTCTACAGAAAGAAAATCGACCTCAAGTGCGGAGGTTACATATTTATCGAGGAGACGGAGGGCCTTATCGCCATAGACGTGAATAGCGGCGGTTTTACCAGGAGACACATGGAAGAGACCGCGTTCAAGGTCAACAGCGAGGCCGCCCTGGAGATCGCCAGGCAGGTGCGGTTGAGGGACATAGGCGGCATAGTGATAATCGATTTCATAGACATGGTCAAGGAAGGCCACCGCAGGCAGATATTCGACATATTATTGGGGTCTGTAAAAAAGGATAGGGCCAGGATAAATATACTGAAGATGTCCGAATTCGGCATAGTGCAGATGACCAGACAGAGGATACGCAAGGGCGTCAGGAGCGTCTCCTATCAGAATTGCCCGTATTGCCGCGGCAGGGGGTCGGTGAAATCCGTCACCACTATGGCCATAGAGGTATTACGCGAAATAAAAAGGCAGATGGACAAGGGTAGGTCCAGAGAGATACGTTCTTACGTCCATCCGGACGTCGCGAATTATCTCCTGAACGAGGACAGGCCTTCCATATCCAAGCTGGAATCGAATTACAAGACCAGGATAGTCATAATAGCCGAACCCGGGATACATATAGAGAATTTCAGAATCGAAAAATAATATATCTTTAACAGATTAGAACAGGAGGGGTAGAAATGTACGCGATAGTAGAGACAGGATCGAAGCAGTACAAGGTGGCAAAAGGAGATTTGATAGAGGTGGAACTTCTTAATCAGGGAAAGGCGAAGGAGATAAAATTGGATAAGGTCCTCCTGATCGCCGATAAAAAGGAAGTGACCGTGGGCGCGCCTTATGTGAAAGGCGGACACGTCGTGTGCGAGCTCGCCGGCGAAAAATCAGGGAAAAAGACCATTTCTTTCAAGTACAGGCGCAGGCACGCGAGCTCAAAGAGGAAGGT
>JBAZOA010000071.1:0-6354 GCA_041648935.1 Candidatus Omnitrophota bacterium
GAGGAAAATCCGGGGGCCCGGGAGGAGGTTCATATGCCTCCGCGATCGGCCTCAGCTTGGCGAGTACGCATATGATGTCGTCCTCGTTAAACATGTCATGGGGCGCGTACAATCTGTAGCTCACCTTTATGGAAGAATTTACGGGCGGGATGTATCCTTTTTTCCCGTCTCCGAAATAGACGCTCGCGTAACTCCCGGAATCCATCTTGACCATGTAATCCCTGCTGTCGGATGAGCTTTCCACAAAATTATCTTTTCTGCTCCACTCCTCGTCTTTTACGCCTTCGTTCACATACGCGTGCAGGTCATAAATCACAAAACCGGCGTTATTCATCTCAAAAAATTGATTTTCTTTTCCGTTGCTGACACCCAAAAGCTCTGTCACCGGATGATCGTAAAGCACCCTCGCGAGCTCCTCCCTTGTCAACAGATCATTGGGGTTCGCTCCGGTGAATATGGTTATGCCGTTCCTTGAAAGGACTTCCGCCTCGGACAAATAAAGCCTTTCCGCGTTAAACCTGTTATGGCCCAGGGGGAGCCTGTTTTCCAGATGCATGGTCTTTATTAAAAGATCCGCGAAATTCGCCTTTGTAAGGGGTCTTGAGGGATTATATTTATCCTTCACGGAAGCGCTGACAAGCGGATTAGACAACAGCATCACAATCTCGCATTCGGTCACTACCTCATCTTCGCGGCCGTAAATCTTGTAATTCGCCTTCATCTTGGAGCCTATGACCGGGATCCTGCCCTTACTGCCGTCCCCAAGATTTATCAGGCCGTCATTACAGCCTGTTACCTTGGCGCTGTAATGCCTGCTGTCTGAAGCGCTCTGTTCGAAATTATCGCTTCTCTCCCACTCCTCAAAACCATTGCCCTCGTCCACAAAGAACTTTACGTCATATATCACGAACTTCTCGTTATCAAGCTCGAATGTCTGGCCGGATAAACCGCTTGAAAGGCCGAAGTCTTTTTCCATGACCACGTCCTTTAATACGGCCGCCAGTTCCTCTCTGGTAAGATTATCCTGCGGATCCGTGCCTGTAAACATGCCCAGCCCCTTCTGGGCCAATAAATTAGTCTCCAGCTCATAGCGCTGCTGGTCCGTGAGTTCCGCTGCCTGGCCATAAAATCCCGCGGTGAGGCGCAGGACCTCGGAAAGCACATCCACGAACAGCAGTTTCTTTATCGGGGCGTACTTGGCGGTCCCGCCGTCCCTGCACTCCTTCGCCGCCTTCAGAAGGATATCGCTTATCGGCTGGCACGGCCCCCTCTCGAGGCATATGACGCCCTCGCCTGTCCTGCAGTCTGTCTTGCATATATCGGCGCCCGCGTACGACACGACGAGGAAAAACGCCGCCAAAACCAACCCTGATGTCAAAATTATCTTTTTCATAAAAACCTCCTTTTTTAGTCTTTCAAATGCACGTCCGCGTAAACCGCCAGCATCTCCTGTATCTTTCTCGGCGGCAGTATCACAAAATAATGATCTATTATACAATGCGCCATTTCATGCGCGAGTATGCTTTCGTTTATGGCCGACTCTGTCGTGTAGATGGTATTGGTTTTATAAATATAAAAAGACGGCGCGGTATTCGGCTCGTTAAAAATTTCTTCGTATACCCTGTCCAGGTCTTCCTGTCTCTTGTAGACATTTACTGTGACGCGGACCTTGCTTGGGTACATGTCCAATATCTCCTCGACCCTGTTAAAGATAGCGTCCATCTTGCCGCCGATAAGCTCAGTAACGCTCGATTCAGGCGTCTCCCGGTAATTTCTCGGACTGTAAAAATCCGAGAACCTTAAATTTATGCGCCTGTTCAAGACCTTCAGATCGACCTCGTTATCGTAAAACACGGTGCAAAACCTGGAAGAAAACACTTCGCGTTCCCGGGCGCCCTCCTCCGGATAAGCGGCCGCCCCCAGGGTACCCATGCAATATAAAATACTTAATATAAACAGCGTTTTCAATCTCATGTTCCACGGCTAAGTTGACAAAAGGAGTATTACTCGTGTGTCAACTTAGATGTTCGTCAGGATTTCAGTTTAAAATAGTCCAACGCCTTCGCGAGCGTCTGCTTGTCGTTTTTCAGCTCGAAGACAAGCCTTTTTATGTCGTCCTTTAACAGCACTTCCCTGTTGGAACTGGTGGAAAGCTCCTCTATCAGCGAGTCCAATTTCACCGAGACGTCGTTGACCTCCGAGAGCGCCCTTTTAAGGTCACTGGTCATCCTGTTGAGGGCGTTCGCCATGTTCTGAAACTGGTCCTTTTTCCTGATCTTTACATTGGAAGAAAGCCTTCCTGAACCTACCTCTTCGACATATTTCTCAAATCTGTAGATCGGGCCCGCCAGGCGGTGCGTCATCAATATCACTACCATGCTGGAAACCAGGGCCACTATCACGCCGACTATCACCCCCCCGGCCAATAAGCCCGGGAACAGGTAGTCAGCGGTGCTCTTGACCACTAACCGCGAATTTTCAAAAGACGTGGTAAGGGTGCTCCTTGATAAAAAATACAATATCGAGCCGAACAGCGCGGAACCGAGTATCACGAGGCCGCAGAATTTCAATATAAACTCCACCTGAAAATCCCTGTTTATAAAATATCTTCTCCTTTTATTACCCATAAAACCCCCTTATCTTTTCTCCGAAAATATCTCTTTTATCAAAACCTCATTTACCTTTATGGAAGACTTATTTTTAAGCTCGTTTATCCACATGTCCATCGCCTCTGTCTCTTTCTTCTGCTTCAGGGCTTCCCTGATATCAGCGCTGACCTTTGACAGCGGCGCCTTCTCCCCGGAGTTTGCGTAATAACTCTCGATCTCGCTGTCATATACGCGTACCGAGGAAGAGATCTCCTTGCTCTTCTTCTGCAATAAAAGCTTCAAGAGCGCCTGCTCCCAGTAGCTTTCAATACTTTTCATGAAATCGCTTTCCCTGTCAAGCCCCTGCCTCTGGGCCTCCTGCAGCAGCACCTCTTTTTCAAACAGATTACCCAGATATCTCTTCCTGCCTTTTTCCGTATTCAACGAATCCACCTCGTCATACGGGACATTGCCCAGCTCATATCTGAGGTCATCCGCCGTCATCTTGTAATTATTCACCTGGGCGGCCACCCGATCATCCCCCTTGCCGCCGGATGAACAGCCCGCGAGAAATAAAAAAACCAGCAATACGCCAAAAAAACTTTTTTTCATGACATCCTCCATGGCTAAATTACCTGGCCCCTATGGAAAACAGGACAGCCGGTATCGTCTTCAATAAAATCTTGAAATCCAGGCTCAAAGACCAATTATCTATGTATTCCAGATCCAGGCGCATCCACTTTTCAAAATCCACATGATTTCTTCCGTTCGCCTGCCACAGGCAGGTAAGCCCCGGTTTCATGCTAAGCCGCCTCCTCTGCCATATCTCGTACTTATCTATCTCCGTGGGCAAAGGAGGCCTCGGGCCCACCAGGGACATGTCTCCCCTGAGGACATTAAAGAGCTGGGGCAGTTCATCAAGACTGCTCCTGCGCAAAAAGGCGCCGAACATCGTTACCCTCGGGTCGTTGCGCATCTTGAATACGGGGCCGCTCATCTCGTTAAACCCTTTTAATTCCTCCTGCCGGTGTTCCGCGCCATTCACCATTGTCCTGAATTTATACATCACGAACTTCCTGCCGTTAAGGCCGCTCCTCACCTGCTTGAAGACAGCCGGCCCCGGAGAAAGACATTTTATGGCGGCGAACAGCGCCGCGAATAAAGGCAGCGAAAAAACCACGAGAATCAACGATATTATTATATCAAATATGCGCTTTAATAACAATTGCCATTCTTCGCCTTCCGTGGTATTGAATCCGACGAGCGGCATGCCCTCTATGTCGCTGGATACGCAGCGCGCTATTTTCATGTTGAAAAAATCAGTGGCTATGTTGGCCTTGACGCCCTGTATCTCGCAGGCGAACAGGCTTTTCTCTATCAGCGATATCCATCTCCTCGGCAGTATGAATATGACCTCATCGACTACGCGCTCCACGAGCAGCCTTGGCATGTCCTCAAGGACCCCGATGACCTTTTCCCCGCATACGAGGCTCCCCAGCCTGTCTTTTTCAGGGTCTATCAATCCTATGATCCTCATGCCCCACTCGTCATGCCTGTGGATCAGCCTTATGAATTTCTCGGCCCGCGGCCCGGTCCCGACCACTAACACGTTCTTATAGTTATACCCTTTTTTCCTGAGATACCTTAAAAACGAGACCAGCATCCATCTCTCGACGATCAATAGCCCGCTCGTCATGAAAAAAGAGGTTATCACCAGCGTCCTGCTCACGAAATCCAATTTAAAAATAAACGCTATGGTGCCGAAAATAACCATTACAAAAAACGTGCTTTTCATGATATCTCTCGACGTCTCAAAAAAACTCTTCCTCCTGAAAGATTCATACAGGCCGCAGGAGGCGAGGGCTATCCACCACACAAAAAGTATCAAAAAAAGCACTCCGAGATATTTGGAAAAAACGCCTATCTTGCTTATCTCCTGGCTTACCGGCAGGAGATTCAGGATAAGCACGGCATGATCGCTCTGCCGCAGGATATAAGCGGCTAAAAACGACAGGAAGACCACCGCCATGTCAAATCCCATCAAAGCCCTTTTAAATAACATCTCTTTTTCTCTTATCATCAGTCAGCCTCTATGTGGCCTTTCCACCCGAAATACGGCTTGAACCCCAGACACCTGCCTCTGAAATCAGACAGGGCCCTGTCCCATTTTTTTACATTTGAAACGCAGATGATATCGCTCATGCCGGCATCAAACATCCGATTCGGTCTCTCCGCCATAATATTCCTGAGTTTCGGGATCCGCGCCGGGTCAAACCCCATGAGCCGCGCGCTTACCAAATCAGCGCAGAACTCGTTACGACCCGCCACTAAGACACCGCACGGTTTCGGCAATGGGCTCACGGGCCCGTCGCACTCCCCGCCTATTATGCCGTCGACTATGACAAAATATCCCCTCTGCCTCTCCCGCCTTTCCACGCCGCCGGCATCGACATACGCGCCGATACGGGCGAGATCGACGATGGTGCGCCACATGATATCATTACCATGCCAGTCCCCGGCGCGGACATCGGAATCGGTGCGCCCCACGAGGTATCTAAGCCTGCATTTCAACATCTTGGCCGCGCGGCACATGGGGATACGCGGAGGATTAGCCGCCTGGCCGCCGTTCCCTGAAAAAGACCCGCTGAAATGCGGCAGCCAATTCCTGTCTCCGGTGACGCCTACCATGTTTTTAAGGGAAAGGGTCACGCCGGCCTTCCTGTGGGTCTTCATCTTGGGGATGCTTATCACGGCGTCCGCCTTCAAAAAAGTATTGGCTATAAGGTACTCGTCCCTCTCTTTATTATGATGAGAAAACATTACCTCATCTATGCATTCCGAACCTTTGAAAGTTTTATAATCCAGGCCCCCTCTTTTAAATTCGCTGTTATCCCTCAGATTTACCGCCGTATAGCCCAGCGGGTCCCCTCTTAACTTTATCCTCTCGATGATCCTGTTGTCCTTTTTAATCACCCTCTCGCGCCTTAAATCGTAAATCTCCAGGTTAAACCCGCGCGCGGCTTTATAGAAATCCCTGATTTCGTTCACGCCCGCCATGTCCGCGATCTTATCGAAATCGCCTTCATCCATCGGGCCGTCCGCGATGACGATCCTCCCTCTGCCCCTCAGCGCTATATACGCGTAATCCACGGCGGCCCTTATCACGGAGCCATGGGTAATCAGGCATTCAACGCCGCCCAGGTCATTAAAATGCCTGACAAAATTCGGCTTGATCAGCACTGTCTGGCCCGGCGAAATAAAAGAAGAAAAGGGATTCCAGCTTTTCGTGTTAAAATTCTCTTGGTCAAGGCCTAAAAGCCTCAGCGCCTCTCTCAGAGAACCGTAAACCGCGTTCGTCTTGTCCGTGCGAGGATCGTCAAACGGATATTCCGGATAAATAACCCGCGGAAAATACGGCTTATTTTTCGGATAAGACAAAATACCCTGTTTATATACGGCTATCTTTTCTATCATGGACATGCTTTCTTTTGGCCTTCACCCGCGAGGCGCACCTCTTCAGAAAAATCTCCACCCCAAACAGGAGATAATAAACTATCAGCGGATAGGCGGCCTTCCTGCAGACCCAGATCGGCGTGAATTCCCTGGACCGGGAAGTCCACCTCATTTTCCAGGGTTCACAATAGCCCTGGAGATCAAGCTTATGAACGCCGTTCCCCGACACCGCTTCCAATATCTTCTTCTTCAATAAAACCCCGGGGGAATATCTGGCGTATTCCGTGTCATATCCTATCTTCAGGATATTGAT
>JBAZOA010000072.1:0-6050 GCA_041648935.1 Candidatus Omnitrophota bacterium
GGCATTCTGCCTGATGATGTCCCTTTCCGCGTCGCGGGAAAGATAATAATCCAGGAGATCAAAAAGCTCAAACTCGTTTTCAAACCACAACAGGTGCTTTTTATTTTCCGCCAGGAGCTCTATGCCCTTGAATTTCTTGGTAATATAACACGCCGCGCAGCCGAGCGCTATAAAAAAACGGTTTGACGTATAAAGCTCAAAATCAAAATCGCTCGCGCCGAACACTGTCTTTGATTGGCTGTAAAACTCGGCAATGGTGTTTCTGACATTGTTCTTGATCTTCACGCTGTATCTTTTTTTTAATTTTTCCATCAGGGCCCTCCGCGTATCGTGCAGGGAGTCGCCGCTGAGCGCCCCGGCGAAGCCGACGTCATGTATCTCCGGGAGGCTTACCCTGTGAAGCGCGTAAGGATCGTAACCCTGAGGCATGTAAAAGACCCTGCTCAGATTATAGGCCTTTTTATACTCCTCCACCTGGCCGCGGTTACTGAGGAACATCGTGTCTACGATATCCCCCAGGTCTTGCTTTTCCGGATGCCCCGGGTCACAGAACCAGAACACGACCCTGGTCCCCATCCTTTTCAGATCCCCTTTTAGATACATGATAAGGGGCAGGAGTTCTTTCAGGCGGAAGATGAGGTGCGTCGGCCTGAAAGACAGCATGGCGTTCCTGATCGTCCCCATGCTCAGATTCCGCATGCCTTCCACGAGAAGATAATCCAGGCCCAGATCCTCGCACGCCCTCGGCATGGCGTCATCGTCAAAACCAAGATGATTATACCTGAGGGTCAGGAACTGTTCTATGAAACAGATCTTTTTTCTGTTGGAAAGGGTCTCAGGAAAAAAGACCTTTTTCCTGACAACCGCCTCTATCTTATCATCCCTCAACTCTATCTTCTCTATCTTGAACCCGATCTCGTTAAGCATGAGACAGAGGTTCGCCTTGTCAAAAAAACTCAGCAATTTCCCTTTTTCTTCCAAGGCCTCGTTTTTCACGATTATCTTTATGGCCGCGTCCTGCCCCATGTCCCTATAGACCCCTGTCAGGAAATCGAACGCCCGCTTGGGCCGCATGTACTCCAGCATTGACTCGATGACAATGCTGTTCATCGTCCTCAGCTCAGAAAATATCCTTGTCATGCCGGGATCCACGAAATCAATCTCCGGATTAAGCAAAAAACTGGCTATCGGCAGGCGCGCGCCTGAGGCGTCCGAGATCAGATCAAAACCCGCGTCTTTCAATAGCTTCTCAAAATACTCGTTCACGTAGAAATTATCCAGCACGAGAACGGCATTGGGCACCATGACCCTCGACCATTCCCTGAAAATATTTTTCAGGACTTTTTCATCGCGGCTCAATGTCTCAAAATCGGCTATGATGAATTTTACCGAGTTGGCGCTGAAAGGAAGGCGTTCCATGGAGGAGACAAACACCCTGGCCTTTGTCCTGGTATCCTCGATATTGGCGTAACCGTAAACGGCGTCGCCCCTGCAGTTCAGGTTCAGGCGGTAAAACTCGGAATCATCAAAGAGAAGCCCCGCTTTTTTCTTTTCTATCATGGAGGGCGTTATCTTATAACGGATAAGATTAAATACCCTGAACTTATTATAAAATTCCTTGAGTTTGTTCATATTATTTAGACTAGTAAATCTTTTTATCCCTTATTAGTCTCTCCGGCAGCCAGGCCTAAAGAAAAGCCTACGCCGATTCGAGCGGGCACGGTGTCTCTCGGCAGTCCGGGGTCGTTCGGCGCTGAAATAATTTCGCCGTCCGCTGCGGTTTACGGCTCGAAAATCTGGCGGAATTCCCTCGCCCAGCCATTATATAAAGCTAAGGTTTGGGACTCGGTCAGTTCCGCCATTTTCTCGCCGTAATCCCTTGCGGACTTTTGGCGAAATTTTTCTTATGCGCCTCAGACCCCGGCCTGCCGAGAGACGAGCGAGAATCGGGGCGGAGCGAAGGCCGCCTCGCCGGGGCGGCCGAGCGTCTTTTCGTAGGCCTGCCTGCCAGAGAGACTGACAAGGAACAAAACATTAAATATTATAAAACACGGCATCATATCTCTTCTTCTTCGTAAGCACCTTGAGCCACACCTTGAGCCTGAAGAACGCGTCTCCATACACGATCTTCCTGACATTGCCATGCCTTATCAGATCTATGCCGCCATATCGCCTTTTAACGATCACATCCACAAAATTGCACTTATCCGCCTCCGCGTATATCTTCTCGTTGAACGCCTTGACATCGCTTAAAGACCTTGATATGACATAGAGTATCCTCTTGTGCCTGCCGTATGAGGCGTAATACCTCTCCCTGCTTCTTCCGAAAATCCCCTCAAACTGCCTCTTTTTCTCCTTTGACTTGAAAGACGAGTGCTCGTCATGATAGACGTAGGCGCCGGACGCGATGACTGACTTATAACCGTATTTCTTTATCCTCATGGCGTATTCGGTATCCTCATAATAACCCGGGCTGAAACCCTCATCCCAGTAACCGGCCTCGTTCATGACCTTTCTTTTCACCAGATAGCAGAAACCCACCGCGGCGCCTATCTCAACGTATTTCCCGGAATTCTCGCGCATGAGGGAAGACGCGAAATCCTCCAATGACTCGCCTGGTTTCCTGTTCAGCCCAAAAGAATTGCTGTTTGGATTCACTATGCCTATATTAGGCGACATCTCCGCTATCCTGACCATCTCCTCAAGCCACCCCTTGCACACTATAGTATCGTTATCCAGGATGCACACGTAATCCGCGTCCGAATATTTCATGCCCTGCACGCCCGCCCCGGTATTGCCTAAATTCTCCTTGTTCGCTATCAATTTTACCTTGTCCGGATACTGCCCGGCGACAGACTCCAGATAGCTCTTTGCCGGCTCGGAGCTGGCGTTATCTACCAGGATAATCCTGTACGGAAAATCCGTGTTAGCGAGTATGCTGTTCACGCACTGTTCGGTCAGTTCTTTCTTGTTCCAGATTGGGATCGCTATGTCGCAAATCATGATTATAAATTTTCTCTATTGTCCTTCCGGTCGGCAGGCCTACGAAAAGACGCTCGGCCGTCCCAGCGAGGCGGCCTTCGCTCCGCCCCGATTCTCGCTCGTCCCGACACTTTCAGTGTCGGGACACCGTGCCCGCTCGAATCGGCGTAGGCTTTTCTTTAGGCCTGCCGACCGGAAGGACCAAAAAATTTACCACCCGCTCTTTATAACCTTTATCACCTTTTCCACATCCTCATCCGTCAGCTTGCAATGGAGCGGAATCGAGACGTATTCGGGCTCCACCTCGTTCATGCCCGGCAGATCCAGGCGCTTGCCGCCGAAAATAGGGTATATGTCGCATCTCACGTGGACCATGTGCGATTCTATCTCATTGTCCAGCAGTTTCTTCGTAAACCCCTGCCTGTCTTTTACCCTGACCGTAAAAAGCCAGTTGCCGCTTTCCCTGTCATCTTTCTTTTCGAGTAATTTTAAACCGCTCACGGCCTTTAATCCCTCGCGGTACCTATCCGCTATCTCCCCGCGCCTGGCCGCGACCTTCGCCAGGTCGTCCAGCTGGACCACCAGCATGCCCGCCGCGAGATCGTTCATGTGATATTTGTATCCGACTTCCTTTATCTGGTATTTCCAGTAGATGTCGCCCTTGAACTCGCGGTCTATGCCGTACCATCTCAATAATTTCGCCCTCTTGTAATCCTTCTCATTCAGGACAGCAAGCATGCCCCCGTCCGCCGTGGTTATCTGTTTTATGGCCTGGAACGAAAAACACGCGAAATCGCCTATCGCGCCTATCGGCTTATCTTTGTATCTCGCCCCGAGGGCGTGAGCGGCGTCTTCTATCACGGGTAAGCCGCGCTCTCCCGCTATCTTTAAAATCTCGTCCATGTCGCACGGGTATCCGGCCCAATGCACCACCAGAATGGCCTTTGTCTTCTTTGTGATTTTTTTTCTCACGCTCTCCGGGTCTATATTCAGGGTGCCTCTCTGTATGTCAGCGAAGACCGCCTTGGCGCCGCAGTAGAGTATCGGTATGTTTGTGGCGGAGCACGTCATCGGCGTGGTAACCACCTCACTGCCCTGACGCACGCCGGACATTATAAGGCCCAGATGGAGCGCGGACGTGCATGAATTTAAAGTAACGGGATAGGGGGCGCCCGTGATCTCCTTGAATTTCCTCTCAGCCTCTTCCACCTTCGGCCCCTGACCTATCCATCTCGTCTTCAGGACGTCTTTTATCTCATCTATCACCTTTTCCGAAATATACGGCCAAAACATATGAATCATATCCCTATCTCCTTTTTTAACGCCCTTAACCCCTTTCTATAATCATCGACCTTCACGCGTAATTCTTTTTTGACCTTGTCTATCTTCAGCCCTCCCACGCGAGGCCGCCTTGCCTTTAACCTCAGGTCCGTCAGCTTGACCCTTTCTATCAGGGATCTGTCCAGGCCGAATACGTCCGCGATGTCCCTGACATATTGGAACCTGTCTATGAAATCCGCCCCGGAGCAGTTATATATCCCTCTTGAACCGGACTCTATAAGCCTCAATATCATGCAGGACAAGGACCCGACATGGGTAGGGGTCGAATAAAAATCATCGGCCGCGCGGACCTTTTTATGATCTCTCATATTATGTATTATCTTTATGGCGAAATTATTCCCCAGACGGTCCCCGCCGTAAAGCTGTGACGTCCTTATCACCAGATTACCCCTTGAAAAAGAACTCACTATCTTTTCCGCCTCGAGCTTTGTCCTGCCGTACACGTTTATCGGATTCGGCTTGTCCTTCTCGCCGTAAGGCCCTCTTTCCCCGTCAAAGACATAATCCGTGGAGACATACACCATCCTTGAGCCGCGTTCCCTCGCCTTTCCGGCCAGGTTCAGCGTACCCCTCACGTTCACGTCTTCCGCGAGCTTCTTCTTTTTTTCGCAGATGTCGACATCCGTAATGCCTCCCGCGAGCACGACTGTCTCAGGTTCAAAAAAATTGAACAGCTTCTCGATGCCCTTCCTGTCTCTGACGTCCAGGTAAAAGAGACCGCCCATCTCATGAGAACAATAAGTTCCCATGGTATTTATCTTTTTCTTCAGGGCATCGTTGTACAGCCTGATGCCAAGGACCCCGGAGGCGCCCACTATCAATAATCTCATAAAATATCTTTTATCGCCCCGGCCGCGTATTCGATCTCCTGCTTCGTCAGTTCCGGATATAAAGGGAGCGACAGGACCTCTTCGCTGACCATTTCGGACACAGGCAGGCTTCCTTTTTTATAACCGAGCTCCCTGTAGCATTCCTGCAGATGCACCGGTATCGGATAATGTATCAACGGCCGCACGCCCTTTTCCGAAAGCCTTTTTATCAAATTGTCCCTGCCCCTGACCCTTATGACATACTGATGATAGACATGCCTGGCGAATCCTTCCTCGCGCGGCAATGTCACGCTCGCGCCTTTCCCGCTCAAGAGCACGGAGTACAACGCGGCGTTGCGCCTGCGGCCCTCGTTCCATTCGTCCAGATGCCCAAGTTTCACTCTCAATATCGCGGCCTGCAAGGTATCGAGCCTGGAGTTATAACCCTTGAGGACATGCTCATACCTGTCTTTTCTCCCGTAATCCCTCAGCAAAAGCATTTTATCCCTTACCTCTTCCGAATTTGTCAGCATCATGCCGCCGTCCCCAAAAGCGCCCAGGTTCTTCGTGGGATAAAAAGAAAAACACGCCGCGTCGCCAAGGCCCCCCACCTTCCTGCCTTTATACAGCGCTCCGTGCGCCTGGGCCGCGTCTTCTATGACCCTGAGATTGTGGTCTCCGGCTATCTTCAATATCGGATCCATGTCAGCGGGATGACCGTATAAATGGACAGGCAGGACAGCCTTTGTCCTCTTGGTAATCAGCTTTTCTATCTTTCCGGCGTCCACGCAATAAGTCTTTTCATCTATGTCGGCGAACACAGGCGTCGCACCTGTCATGGATATCGCCAGGGAAGTCGCTATGTATGTGTAGGAAGGCGTTATGACCTCGTCGCCCTTCCCGATGCCTAACGCCAGG
>JBAZOA010000073.1:0-6031 GCA_041648935.1 Candidatus Omnitrophota bacterium
CGCCCCTGTCAAAAACAATCTTTTCTATCCCTTTTTTCTTTGCCTCGCCGGCTACATAGGCCCCCATCTTCTTGGCCGCCTCAACGTTACCGCCTGTCTTCAGGCCGTCCTTGAACGCCTTGTCGCCTGTTGACAAAGACAATATGGTCTTGTGCGATATATCATCCACAAACTGCACGTATAGATTCTTCGTGCTTCTGTGCACGCTCAGACGCGGCCTCTCTGATGTCCCGCGGACAGACTTCCGTATCCTGTAATGCCTTTTAATCCTGCCTAATTCCGCCTTGCTTCTGATTTTCTTTTTCATGTCTATTTCCCGCCGCCTTGGGCAGCCCCTACCGCTTTGCCCGCCTTTTTCCTCACAAATTCCCCGACATATCTTATGCCCTTACCCTTGTAAGGCTCGGGCTCGAAATACGCGCGGATCTCCGCCGCCACCTCTCCCACCCTTGCCTTGTCTATGCCCTCAACGACTATCTGCGTTGGTTTCGGAGTCTTTATGGAAATACCTTCCGGTATCTCATAAATAACCTGATGCGTGAATCCTAACTGCATGGTCAATTTTTTTGGCTCCGCCTGAGCGCGATAACCAACCCCTACTATCTCCAGCGCGTTTACATAACCTTCGCTGACGCCTTTTACCATGTTATTTATATATGCCCTTGTCAATCCGTGCCTGGCGAAAGCCGCCTTATCTTCTTTCAGGCGCTTTACCTGAACGCTGGAATTTCCCACGAGCACTTCTATGTCCGCCGGGACCAGCCAATCAAGTTTTCCTTTCGGGCCTTCCACAAAGACCTTTCCCGATTCTATCTTTACCTTGACCTTATCCGGTATCTGTATCGGCCTTTTACCTATAAGTGACATTAATGAGCACTTAATTTACGGCGCATGCCGCAAATTAATCCTCCTTTAGTTATTAATGCGCGTGCGAATTAACCCGCCAACGCTTTGTGGCGGGTACCCCTTCACCAAATGTAGCACAATACTTCCCCGCCCGTCTGCATCTCTTTTGCCTGACTGTCAGTCACTATGCCGCGCGACGTGGACAGGATAGCTATGCCCAGACCGCCGAACACCTTCGGGATCCTGTCTCTCTTGACATATATCCGCAAACTGGGCTTGGAGATCCTCCTGAGGCCTTTTATCACGGGGGATTGATCTTTCAAGTATCTCAGGTATATCCTCAGGACGCCCTGCTTCTTATCTTCTATGAGCTTGAAATCTTTTATGTATTTTTCTCTTTTCAGGATACCAAGTATCTCTTCCGATATCCTTGAAAAAGGCGCGTCTACTTTCGTTTTTCTCGCCATGTTCCCGTTTCTTATTATCGTGAGCATATTGCTTATCGGATCAGTTAGATTCATATACCATCCTTTTAATGAGCCCCAAACAACCCTATTTAATATAAAGTTGCGAGAGGTTGGTTTTTATGCAACTATCCCTCGCCGCGTCAATCCTAAAAAGCAGGTGGCTTCGGGATAAGTTCGGCCGCATGACTTACCAGCTTGCCTTGGTCACGCCAGGGATCTCGCCGCGCGAGGCCATTTCCCTGAAACACAAACGGCAGATCTGGAATTTCCTCATGTACGCGCGAGGCCTGCCGCACAGCCTGCACCTGTTGTATTTCCGCACCTTGAATTTAGGCGTCTTTTTCTGTTTCGCTATTAAGCATTCCTTCGCCATTTGTGTTTTCCTCTTTATTTACTGGAGAACGGCATCCCGAACATCTTCAACAGCTCAAATGACTCTTCTCTTGAATTAGACCTTATATTTATCACTATGTCCATGCCTTGGACCCTGGAGACCTTTTCCACCTCTATCTCCGGGAATATAGACTGCTCCTTTATGCCGAGCGAATAATTCCCTTTCTGGTCAAAGGAATCGAACGGCACCCCCCTGAAGTCCCGTATCCTGGGAAGCGCGATACTTACCAGCCTATCCAAAAATTCATACATCCTTGCCCCGCGCAGGGTAACCATGCAGCCTATCGGCAGGCCTTTTCGTATCTTGAAATTAGCTATGGCCTTCTTGGCCCTTGTCATCATCGGTTTCTGCCCGGCTATCATGGCCATCTCGGACATCGCCTGTTCCAATATCTTTATATCCTGGCTGGCGGCGCTCACGCCCATGTTCAGGACTATCTTTTTTATGCGGGGCGCCTGCATACTGTTTTTGTAATTGAACTTCTTCGCCAGCTCCGGTATTATCGCCTGTCTGTATTTTTCCAAAAGTCTCGGTTTCATGATTTTTTTTAACCTTTACGCTTTCCCGCCCCGAGCTTGTCGAGGGGCATGCTAAATAATCTCCTTGCACTTCTTGCATATCCTGACCTTCGTCCCGTCGGAAAGATTGCTGAAACCGACACGCGTGGGCTTTGAACACTTCTGGCACACCACCATCAGATTGGAGATATGGACAGAGCTTTCTTTTTGCACGATTCCGCCCTGTTGATCGTCCCTGGTTCTGCGGGCGTGTTTCTTCACCATTTGAAGCCCCTGCACCAGCGCGCGCGACTTGTCCGGGAAAACAGTCAGGACCTTCCCTGTCTTACCCCTATCCTTGCCCGTCAACAGCTTAACCATGTCGTTCTTTTTTATCCTCGCCATTATATGACCTCCGGCGCCAGAGATATTATCTTCATGAAATTCTTATCTCTCAATTCTCTCGCCACGGGCCCGAATATCCTGGTCCCCCTCGGATTGAGCTGTATGTCTATTATGACCATCGCGTTACTGTCAAACCTTAGATATGAACCGTCCGGCCTGCGTACGGGCTTCACGCTCCTGACAATCACGGCCTTCACTACCTCGCCCTGCTTAACAACGCCGTCAGGCGTGGCTTCCTTTATATTGGCGGTTATGATATCCCCGATATCCGCGTGCCTCTTTCCGTGCCTGCCTATCACGCCGATACAGGACGCCCTTTTCGCGCCTGTATTATCCGCCACATCTAATATAGTCCTCATCGTAATCATTTCTTCAGCACCTCTGCGAGCCGCCACCTTTTATTCTTTGACAACGGCCTTGTCTCAACTATCCTTACCCTATCGCCTATCTTCGCCTCGTTTTTCTCGTCATGGGCCATGAACTTGACCGACTTCCTGACCACGCGGCTATACATCCCGTGTTTCACGGTACTGCCTATCCTCACGACAATGGTCTTGTCCATACCGTCGCTGACTACCACGCCTGTCCTTTCTTTACGGGTCGACCTTGTTTCCATGCTAATCGCCTTTCTTATTCTTCATCTCGTTTAATACCGTCAATATCCTCGCCACGTCCCGTCTCATTACCTTTATGAGGCCCGGTTTTTCAGCCCTGCCTGTCTCTTTTTGAGATATCATCTCATAGAGAGATTTCTTCAGGGCCTTTATCTTGTCCTGCAATTCCTGTCTTGATAGATTTCTCAAATCCGCTGTCTTTAACATTTACGAACCTCAGCCATGTCTCTTTCTGGTGATGAACCTGACCTTGAACGGCAGTTTGCTGGCGGCGTATCTCATCGCCTCTTTAGCCAGCTCTTCGGCCACTCCCCCGAGTTCAAATATAATCCTGCCTCTTTTTATCACGGCTACCCAGTGAAGCGGCATACCCTTGCCTTTTCCCATTCTCGTCTCAGCCGGTTTCTTGGTCACCGATTTGTCAGGAAAGGCGCGTATCCAGAGCTTGCCCGTGCCCTTAAGACATCTCATCACGCAAACCCTGCACGCCTCTATCTGCACATTGGTAAGCCAGCCGTTATCCAGCGCCTGCAATCCGTATTCCCCGAAAGAAATATCAGAGCCGGAAAAAGAAACGCCTTTTCTCCTCCCTCTTTGATATTTTCTGAATTTAACCCTCTTCGGCATTAACATTTATTTTTCCTTTTATTCCTGACCCTTGATCCCCCCGGCGCTCTCTATCTTGCCGTCTTTAAATCTCGCCGCCAAGGGCCCCCTTTTTACTATAATATCGCCCTTATAAACCCACACCTTTACGCCTATCAAACCATACACCGTATGGGCCTCGCTGAAACCGTAATCTATGTCCGCCTTTATGGTCTGCAAGGGAACTTTGCCCTGCATGTATTTCTCGGACCTCGCGATCTCCGCGCCGTCAAGGCGCCCGGCGCATCGTATCCTGATCCCCTGCGCGCCTGAGGTCAACGCCTGCTGCACCGCCTTTTTCATGGCGCGCCTGAAACCGACCCGTTTTTCCATCTGAAACGCGATATTCTCCGCGACCAATTGAGCTGAAAGCGCGGGGTCCTTGATCTCTTTTATGTCTATCTGGATTTCCTGATTAACTATCTCTCTTAATTCATCCCTCAGTCTGTCTATCTCCGCGCCTTTTCTGCCTATTATCACGCCCGGCCTGCCGCTGTATATTATTATCCTTATTTTGCTCGAAGCCCTTTCTATGTCTATCTTGGCGACAGCGGCCTGCATCAGGCTTTTCTTTATGTGGGCCCTCACCTTGGCGTCCTCAATCAACAGGCCGCCGAAGTCTTTTTTTCTCGCGAACCACCTGGAGCTCCAATCTCTTATGTACCCCAGCCTGAAACTATACGGATGTATTTTTTGTCCCACGTTTAACCTCTTTTGTTAACTTTTTAGCTGCTGATTTTTTGACTATTTTTTCCTCAACCACAACCTTCTTTTCCTGCGTCTTTATCTTGTCCAGCTCTATGGTCAGATGCGTTGTCCTGTGCTTTATCGAACCGGCCCTGCCCATGGAGGCCGCCCTGTAACGTTTTAGCATCGGGCCTTCATCCGCTTTTATCAGGGAAATATACAGGCTTGGGGCTGAAACGTGGCTCAGCTTATCCGCGCTGTCCATCGCCGCGCGCATGACCCTTCTGATGTAAAATGCCGGCCGCTTCTCAACCGTATTTAAAATCGCCTCCGCCTTGAGTACGGGCAATCCCCTTACCAGGTCAATAACCTTTCTTGTCTTCCTCGGAGAAATCCTTAAATATCTCGCTATGGCTTTACTTATCATGTTATGTCTTGTCCATTGACTGCTCTGTATGGGCGCCGTGTTTCTTGAATACCCTTGTAGGCGCGAACTCCCCGAGTTTGTGACCAACCATGTTTTCAGTGACAAAAACGGGTATGAATTTTCTTCCGTTATAAATGGATATCGTGGCCCCCACGAAATCCGGCACTATGGTAGACCTGCGCGACCATGTCTTTATGGGCCGCCTGTCTCCCCTGTCCTGCATCTTCTTCACCACGTTTAGTAATTTCTCATCTATGAACGGACCTTTTTTTAACGACCTGCTCATCACATCTCCTTAAGCGGTTACTACCCTGCTCTTTCTCTTTTTTATGATATACTTATCCGACAATTTTCTTTTTCTGGTCTTCAGGCCTTTCGCTATCATGCCCCATGGCGAACAGGGATGCCTTCCGCCTGATGACTTGCCTTCTCCTCCGCCCATGGGGTGGTCGACAGGATTCATCGCGACGCCTCTAACCCTTGGCATTCTGCCCATCCATCTCGACCTGCCAGCCTTACCCAGGGAAACGGCGTCATGATCTATGTTGCCTAACTGGCCTATCGTGGCCATGCAATCCATGCCTATCAGCCGCACCTCTCCGGAAGGAAGCTTGACGTGAGCGAAGGCGCCTTCTTTCGCCAATATCTGAGCGTAAGAACCCGCGCTTCTCACTATCTTGCCGCCGCCGCCTTTCACCAGCTCCAAATTATGTATGGGGATGCCCGGCGGTATGTTTCTCAGCGTGGTCGAGCTGCCTGTCTTGATCTCTATCTCATTCCTGCTGGACGTGATAATGTCTCCCACACTCAATCCGTTAGGCCACAATATATATCTTCTTTCGTTGTCTTCATATTGGACAAGGGCTATCCTGCAGGTCCTGTTGGGATCGTATTCTATCGCCAACACCTTGGCTGACTTGTCCAGTTTATCCCGTTTAAAATCGATTATCCTGTATCTCCTCTTGTGGCCGCCGCCGATCCACCTGGACGTGACCCTGCCCTGAGAATTCCTTCCGCCTGTCTTCTTGATGGACTCTGTCAATGATTTC
>JBAZOA010000074.1:0-5948 GCA_041648935.1 Candidatus Omnitrophota bacterium
CAGGAAAATTTCAGTGACCAGATAGGAATACTGACAGGAGACGTCACCATAAACCCGGCCGCGCCCGTATTGATAATGACCACCGAGATATTCCGCAACAAGGTCCTGGAGGAAAGGTCGTCCCTGGAGGATTACTCGTGGATCATATTCGACGAGATACACTACCTTGACGACTACGAACGCGGCAGCGTGTGGGAAGAATCACTGATATTCCTCCCGCCAAAGATGAAGATGCTGGGCCTCTCCGCCACCATACCCAACATACAGGAATTCACGGATTGGCTGCAATACATACACAAGATCCCTCTCAAGATAGTAAAAGAGGACACGCGGCCGGTGCCCCTTCACTTTTTCTACCAATGCCAGAATAAGATTTTGGATGACGCGCATAAAATCAAACATGTCCCAAGACACGAGCACCTGAGGCCCAACAGGCCTGATTCCCTTATCAGGTATCTTTTTGAAAACAATAAACTACCCTGCATATATTTCGCTTTCTCCAGGCGAAGATGTGAATACCTGGCGGAGGAAATCAAGGGCCTTGATTTCCTGAACCATCATGAACGAGGAGAGATAAAAACATTATACAAAAGCCTTTGCGGGAGATTTGACCTCGCGAACGACAGGAACGCCGAACTCATGCTCCCGCTTATCGAAAGAGGCGTGGCGTTCCACCACGCGGGCATGATGCCCACCTTAAAAGAAGTCATAGAGCGCCTCTTTACAAGCAGGCTCCTCAAGGTAATATTCACCACTGAGACGTTCGCCCTCGGGATAAACATGCCCTCGAGGACAGTGGTGTTCGACGAACTCAGAAAGTTCTACGGACACTATTACGGAAGCCTCAAGACGCGCGATTTTTACCAGATGGCGGGCAGGGCCGGGCGGCGGGGCATAGACCAGGAGGGCTTTGTATATAGCCGCGTGAATCTGCGGCGCACCTCTTTCCAGGAATTGCATCACATCATTTACGGCGAGCCTGAAAAGGTCTTGTCCAGATTCAACGCCTCTTACGCGACCATTCTGAATCTTTACCTCAGATACGGAGAAAAACTATACGAGATATACCCCCTGTCTTTCCATTATTTTCAAAGCAGGAAAAATCACAGAAAAAAAGCGCTGGACATGATGTACGCCAAGGTAAAAATATTGAAAGACCTCGGTTATATAAAAAATAACGCGCTGACGGAAAAAGGGATTTTCGCCTCCAAGATTTACGGTTACGAGCTTTCCCTTGGGGAACTTCACGAAAACGGCCTGCTCGAGAACCTTTCCGAGACAGAGCTGGGCACCCTGGTAACCGCCCTTGTCTTTGAACCCAGGAAGAATACGGTCATGCCCTCTTTAAACAGGACCGCCAAATCTTTAAAAAACATCACGGAAAACATCCTGGGCCGCATACAGAAAATAGAGCAAAAGGCCGGCTCCAGGCCTCTAAGCAAAAACTATTTCTATCATCTGTCGCCGTGCGTTGAGGCGTGGCTCAGAAAAGAAAACTTTGATAACATCCTGCGTTATACGGACATAGATGAAGGCGAGATAATACGCTATTTCAGGATGGCCGTTCAAATCCTGCGGGAACTTTTAGATACGCCCTCCTCGAATGAATTCAAGGGAAAAGTATCCAAATTAATGCGGGATATCAACCGTGACGTTATCGACGCCGAAAAACAACTAAGGGGATAAGGCCTTTCTGATCAGTTTTCTGTTTTTCGGCTGGGTGGACTGCATCAGGGCGCGCTGGATCTTTCTTTCCCTCAGGCCGCTCGGGACGTAAATCGTCTTTCCTGTCATTGGATGCCTCCCAGTCCAATACACACACCCTGACAACGTCATCGGGAGGGGTATAAAATCCTGGATCTGCTCCGGCCGGATTTTTCTTTTCGCCAGATATCCAGACATCTCTTTCGCCTCTTTCATCCCGCAGCCGGGATGCGAGCTTATGAAATAATTCACCAGAAACTGTTTTTTATCCAGCGCCCGGTTCATATCCCTGAATCTTTCCACAAATCTCTCGTAGACATCAAACCTTGGCTTGTTCATCAGTCCGAGGACCCTGTCAACCGTGTGTTCAGGCGCCACTTTTAAATATCCGCTTACGTGACGGCCGCATAACCGCCTCAGATATTCGTCGGAATACCTGTCCACCAATAGATCATATCTCACGCCGCTCCCTATGAATAAATGCCTTACCCCGGGCACCCTCATGACACTTTCCCACAACTCCAGGGTCTTTTTATACCCAAGCCTGAGATTCTGGCATTTTTGCGGCACGAGGCATTTTTTATGCGCGCACGCGCCTTTCCCCTTCCACAGCGCGCATTCCGCCTCATATAAATTCGCCGTGGGCCCTCCGATATCAGTGATGGTGCCCCTGAAATCCCTTGATCCGGCCAGGCGCCTCACCTCTTCCAATATCGACCCCTTGCTCCTGTTCTGGATTATCCTGCCCTGATGAAAATACAAAGAGCAGAAAGCACATTCTCCGCAGCATCCCCTGTGCGATATGATAGAAAATCTGACTGTCTCAAAACCAGGCACTCCTCCTTTTGAATCGTACGCGGGATGCCATGCCCTGGCGTAATTCAATAAATAAATCCTGTCTATCTCCTCTGTCTTCAGGGGTTCAGCCGGGGGCATCTGCACGATAAATCTGGTGTCATGGCGCTGAACGACTACCCGCCCCCTAAAGGGGTCTGACTCCGGGTAGACCGCCCTAAACGCCTCGTTAAACTTATCTTTATCGCCCCGGACCTCCTCAAAAGAAGGGATCTCCACGCGGCCTTTCAGATTTGAAACATCGCTTCTTGCTATTACCGTGCCGCGTATGCCGTCCAGGTCTTTTATATCCTCGCCTTCTTTCAAGCGCCCCGCTATCTCCAGGACCTGTCTTTCTCCCATGCCGTAAACAAGGATATCCGCCTTTGAATCCAGCAGCATGGAACGTCTTACCTGGTCCGACCAATAATCGTAATGCGCCAGGCGCCTCAGGCTCGCCTCCATGCCGCCTATGATAACCGGCGTATCGGGAAATAATTCCTTCACCTTGTTCGTATAAACTATGGTCGCCCTGTTCGGCCTCAAGCCCGGCCTTCCTCCCGGAGAATAATCATCCTCTCTCCTCAGGGTCTTATTCGGAGTATAATTACTGAGCATGGAATCCAGATTCCCGGCCGTGACGCCGAAAAATAACCTCGGCCTGCCTAATTTCAAAAAATCATCGGATTTTTTCCAATCCGGCTGGGCGATTATGCCCACCCTGAAACCGCCGTCTTCCAAAACCCTGCCTATGACGGCGGCGCCGTAAGACGCGTGATCCACGTACGCGTCCCCGGTGATAAGGATAACGTCCAATTCCCGCCACCCTCTCTCTTCCAGATCTTTTTTAGTGGTTGGTAAAAAATCTGTCTTTATCATAAAAACGCCTCTGATACGCTATCGCAAAACAAAAAACCCTTTCGCGTCAGACACACCCGCGAGGCACCGCGATCCACAAGGCCTTGCCCTAAAAGCTCTGCCAGGGGATGGCTTTCTATTTCAAGAAAATCAAAACCCGTCTTCGCCCTGAACCAATCATATCCTATGCCGTCTGTGGTCCTGATCTTCACGCTGGCGAGCTCCTTTGCCGATTCCAGGGGAGACAACCGCTCCATTGATATTTTCAAATCGGCGCCTTCTTTGTATCTCCTCGCGTATTCCAGGACGTCGCTGACGTTCTCTGACCGCGTCCCGCCAATGTATGAAACGGCTGACGGCCCAAGCCCCGCGTAAGGCTCCCCTTCCCAATAACTCATATTATGTCTGCATTCAAATCCTTTTTCCGCGAAATTAGACACCTCGTATCGACAAAACCCCCTGCCATTCAAATAATCCACGCTGAATTCGTACATGTCTTTCATCGCGTCGTCTCCGGCGGTCTTCATATTAACGCCTTTTTCAAGAGTAAGGGAATAACACGATATGTGCCGCGCGTCAAACCCGGCCGCCTTCTCCAGGTCCAGCCGCCATTCCGTCATCGTCTCCTCCCCGGCGCCGAATATAAGGTCCACGCTTATGTTTTTAAATCCCGCTTTTCGCGAGGCAAGGATCGCCCTCTCCGCGTCCCTGGCGCCATGAATCCGCCCAAGGGTTCTCAGTTTTTTATCGTTAAACGACTGGGCCCCCACGCTGACGCGATTAACGCCGTTATCTAAAAATAACCTCAGCTTGTCGCGGTCGACGCTTTCCGGATTTACCTCCACCGTAAATTCGCCTTCGCCATTCATCGCCTTTTTCGAGGCGCCAAGAATCCTGCCGAGCGAATTGACATCTAAAACGCTCGGCGTGCCCCCGCCCACGTAGACAGTGGAAAATTCAGGCTCCAGGGCCTTGACCTGTTCCGCGAGCATCCCGGCATAAGAAGCCGCCGCCCCGGCGCTGTGAGGGACGCTGTAAAAATTGCAATACGGGCATTTCTTCCCGCAGAAAGGTATATGTATATATAACCCGGGCATTTTATCTATCTCGACCTGTTCATGTTGAATAAGACCGCGCCCAGCACACAAAGAAAACCGCTTATCACCAGTGAGTTCGGCGCACCCAGCCTGGAAGCGACGCCGCCCGCCATCAGGCTTCCGAACGGCGCCATGCCCATGAACGCCATTGTATAAAAACTCATCACCCTGCCGCGCTTATCGTCATCCGTGAGCGTCTGCAATATCGTATTACTGGCCGCCATCTGCACCATTATGCCGAAACCAGCGAAGACCATAAGAAACAAAGAAAGCCACAGAAATTTTGAAAACGAAAACGCCAGTATCGTCACGCCGAACACGATTGTCGCCGGCGATATCACGTCTTCCAGGCCATCCACCTTCCTTCTGGACGCCAGATATACGGTACCTATAAGGGCCCCCATCCCAACGGCGGCCATTAAAAAACCCAATGTATGCGGACCGCCCCCAAGTACATCTCTCGCGAACACCGGCATGAGCACGGCGTGAGACATGCCCGCCAGGCTTACCAACGCGAGCAGGAATAAAATATTACGTATCCTTCCAAAACCAACCACATAAATAAGACCCTCTTTCAATTCCTGAAGCACATGACTCTTACGCTGCCGGCTGGCTGGGCGTTTTATATCCATTGCCAAGAGCCCGAATATGACTCCCATAAAACTCACGCCGTTTATAAAAAAACAGATGCCTTCGCCAAAAGAGGCGATCAGTATGCCCGCTATTGAGGGCCCTATAAGCCTCGCCGCGTTGAACAGCGAAGAATTCAGCGCGATGGCGTTGCCTATATCCTCTTTTTTCTCTATCATGTCAACGACGAAAGAATGCCTGGTAGGTATGTCAAATGAGTTGATCAGGCCCAGAAATATACTAAGGCATATTATGTGCCAGGTCTGTATCGTCCCCGTAAGGGTCAAGGCCGCCATTATTAACGCCTGGAGCATGGCCATGGCCTGTGTTATGATCAGTATTTTTCTCCTGTTAAACCTATCAGCCAAGACACCGGCGAAAGAAGATATCAAAAGGGTCGGGATCTGGCTGGTAAAGCCGACCACCCCCAACAGAAAAACAGAGTTTGTAAGGCGGTATATCAGCCAGCTTGCCGCGACAGCCTGCATCCATGTCCCGATGAGAGAAACGCTGTTGCCGATGAAAAAAAGCCTGTAGTTTTTATACTTCAGGGCCCTGACTATGAATTTTAAAGAAATACTATTGTCCATGCTCTTCGTATTCTATCCTAAATAAAAACCCTCTGCAACAGATTTGCTGCAGAGGGTCTTTTTTGGAGAAAAATACTTATCTATCTCTTCGGGCCTTTTTGTCCTCCTCCTGCTTTGCCGCCGCCTCTTGGACCGCCGCCCTGTTTCATTCCTTGCCCCGCGCCAGGACCGCCTTTTGGACCCGGGGGATTACCCATGCCCTGGCCCTGACCCTGCCTGTTCGGCCCGGCTCCCG
>JBAZOA010000075.1:0-5762 GCA_041648935.1 Candidatus Omnitrophota bacterium
TATGGTTATATAACTTATTACAGGGTGGAGATGTATCGCAAGGGCATAATCGTCTCATTGAAAAGCATGTAGTCAACGCTGAAGAAAGGGGCCCATGACAAGAAAAAAACGCAGGGCAAAGCTTAAAAAGAAGAGAAAAGGCAAGAGGCATGCGAGGAAATAAAAAGAGGATAGGCATCCTTACCGGGGGAGGCGATTGCCCCGGGTTAAATGCCGCCATAAGGGCCATTGCCAAGACAGCCATCCTTGACTACGACATGGAAGTAATAGGCGTGAAGGATGGCTTTTTGGGTTTAATAGAGAATCGATACAGCCGTATCTCTTACGAGGATGTTTCCGGCATATTGATACACGGCGGCACTATCCTGGGCGCCTCTAACAAGGCGAATCCTTTCAGGCACCCTGACGCCAGGGGCAGATTTAAAGACGTGTCTGACGCGGCTGTCAGGAATTACCGGGCGCTGGGCTTAAAGGGGCTGATCTGTCTGGGTGGCGACGGCACGCTTAACATCGCGCATAAGCTGTATAAAAAGGGTATAGATCTGATAGGCCTTCCAAAGACGATAGATAACGATCTGATGGCCACAGAGGCCAGCATCGGGTTTGATTCCGCGCTCATAACAGTCACGGAGGCGATAGACAAGCTTCACACCACCGCTCAATCGCATCACAGGGTGATGGTGATAGAGGTAATGGGCAGGTACGCGGGCTGGCTCGCGCTCTGCTCCGGCATAGCCGGCGGAGGAGACATTATACTAATACCGGAAATCCCATACAGCATAAAAAAGATATGCGAGAAGGTCCTGGAAAGGAATAGGCGCGGCAAGAGATTCAGCATTGTGGTGGTAAGCGAAGGCGCCAGGGCCAAGGGCGGTAAGATGGTGGTGAAGAAGATTGTCAGGGACTCCACTGATCCCGTGCGCCTGGGCGGCGTAGGAGAGAAGATAACGAATGATATCGAGCTTTTGACAGGCCTTGAGACGCGGGTAACCGTCCTGGGGCATCTGCAAAGAGGAGGGGAACCGTCCCCGTTCGACAGGATTCTCGCAACTCGTTTAGGTACTAGTGGGTGTGAATTAGTAGCCAAGGGCATATTTGGGAAAATGATGGCCCTGAAGAGCGGAAACGTAGTCCCTGTTGATTTAAAAAAGGCGGTTGGGGATATAAGAAGGGTAAAGCGGAAAGATCCGCTTATCAAGACAGGTTTGGCTGTCGGGACTTCTTTCGGGGTGTAATATATTTTTACTTTCTTGACACTGGATTGGTTTTGTGATATATATATTATTGGCAACAACGAGTTTGCTTTCGGCAGCTCGGTTACCTTGTCGGAGAGGTTGGTTGCCTTTAGGCCCTGTCCGCTTAGGCGGACAGGGCTTGTTTTTTAATGAAGTTATCGTGGCGGGCGAGGTGAATCATGAAATACACAAAAGGCAGTATCGGCAGGGTCTTTGTATTGAAATTTGACGACCGCGACATCCTTCTTGAAGAGTTAAAGGCCTTTATAAGGAAGGAAAAGGTGCGCTCCGCGGCGATGGTGTTCATTGGAGCGCTTAAAAAAGGCGTCTTGGTAACAGGCCCTAAAAAGCCGGTCATCCCGCCTGAGCCGAACAGGGTCAATTTTAAGGACGCGTGGGAAGCGGTAGGCGTCGGTACTATTTTCAGCGATCCAAAAGGAGGGCCGCAGATACATATTCACGCCGGAATGGGCAGGAAAAAGGGCGCGCTCATAGGATGTGTCAGGGAAAGGTCGAGCGTTTTTCTCGTGATGGAGGCGATAGTGTTTGAGTTAAAAGGCGTCAGGGCCTCAAAGTCAATAGACCCTGAAACCGGCCTCAACCTCCTGAGAATCGTAAAATAATAGTTGACAAAATAAAAAGGTATGGTATACTATTTTACAAGTAGTTAACGTAGTAAATAAGGGATTAGAAGTCTGGAGCCGCAAGGTAAAGAGTACTAACCTTGCGGTTTTTTCGTTTCTGCCATTATTTGCTATAATCTTGATGAAAGGGGGTAGTGTATAATGGCAAGAGGAAAAGTAAAGTGGTTTAATAACCAAAAAGGTTACGGGTTTATTACTCCTGAGAACGGCAAGGATGTATTCGTACATCACAGCGTGATCCAGGGTGATGGCTATAAGTCTTTAGAGGAAGGCCAGGAAGTAGAGTTTGACATACAGAATGGTCCTAAGGGCGAACAAGCTGTAAACGTAGTAAAGTTATAACCTTAGGGAAAATAATGAGGCCCGGCGTCTTTAACAAGATCCGGGCCTTATTTTTTTGCGCACGCGTTAAAACGCGTCGGATTTTATTTTGAAATGCCAGGCTTTGTGCTATACTATAACCGATAATATGAATGACAGATTGATAGCGATAGTGGATGATGACCCGGATGTCATTAACGCGGTAGGCTCCAGCCTTAGGTCGGAAGGATTCAGGGTCAAGGGGTTTTCGTGCGGGGAGGATTTGTTCAAGTTCCTGGATAAGGAAAGGCCCGATCTGATCCTTCTGGACGTAGTGCTTCCCGATGTCAACGGCCTTGATATCTGCAGGAGCCTGAAAAATAAAGAAAAATTTTCCTCCATACCCGTAATAATGTTATCCGGGAAGGGCAGGGAGGCGGATAAGGTCTTTGGTTTGGATGCCGGGTCAGACGATTATGTGGTCAAGCCTTATTCGATCGATGAGATAAAAGCGAGGATACGGGCGGTTTTGAGAAGGGGCGGGCCGGCCGCGGCCGGGAGGAAAGAGAAAAAGATCCGCGTGGGGAATATGATAGCAATAGATCCGGAGAGGTACGAGGTCACGGTCGAAGGAGAAAAAGTGTGTTTGACGCCCGCGGAATTCAGGATATTGGAATGTCTTTCCTCAAGAAAGGGTCAGGTCTTTACCAGAAGCAGGATTCTGGAATTTTTATGGGGAGAAGACAAGGTAGTGGTGGAAAGGACAATAGACGTCCATATCAGGCATCTGCGGAAGAAACTCGGTAAAGCGGAAAAGTTCATAAAAAACATAAGAGGAATTGGCTATAAAATAGAAGAAGACGTCCCCTCCTAGAATACCCATCGGTATTATTAACACTAAATTAACGTTAAATTAACGGAAAATTAACCGTCAGGATGTATACTTAAATAGGGAGGTAAAATGCCTATTATCCATGACGCGCGCAAAGAGGTAGTTATCGCGGCGGTTCTGATCAGCGTGTTTTTCGCGGGCCCGCAAGATTGTTCGGCTGATTCCGTGTCGATAAAGGGCGTTACCAAGGTATACAGGATGGGCGGCTATGTCATCCTTATCAATTATGAGACCCGGGATAAATGGACAGACGGCCTTCTCTTTAAGGTGCATTGCAAGTTTGACGAGGAGAAATTCACCTTTACCAGCAGTTTTATGAATAATGTCGAGAACGGATGGCATAAGACCCAGATAGCCATTTCTGATGTCATAAGGAAAAGGTACGGTTCTCTGCGGGAATACGAAGTCGAGCTTTATAGGGGCGGGGTCCTGGTGGATAAAAGGGCGTATTGAGGTGATCGGCATGGTTAAGTTATTGGTCATAGATGATGATATCAGCGTAAGTGATTTTTTAAGGTCATTTTTTTCTCAAAAAGGCTATAAGGTTTTCGTGGCCAACGAGGGGCGGCAGGCGGTGTCCATGGCAAGGGAAAAGCGGCCGGACATAATATTATTGGACATAAAGATGCCCGGGCCCTCCGGGATAGAGGTCCTGCGGAAGATAAGAGGCATAGACAAGAATTTTAAAGTTATCATGATGTCGGCTGTCAGCGAGGAGGTGGTGATAGAGCTGGTCAGGAAATACGGGGCAGTCGGTTATATTGTTAAGCCTTTCAGCCTGGATCAGATGGAAAGGGAAGTGTTCCTGAAATGCGATAAGACCATGTCCTGTTTTAAAATAGAAAATAATTAATCCCTTGACTTTTAGTCCATGATTTGATATAATCTATTTAAATAATTGAGGATATGAAAAATATAAGGCCATGGGAGACAGGGCCTTTTTATGTCCGCGGATATCACATGCTTTTTAAAGCAATTTAGTAAATAATTTAACAAGCCAGAAACGCAGGTTTATAAAGCTTATGAATGGGCACACGATTAAGACAAATAACATGATTGCCGCGGCAGTGGTGTTTACGCTGATAGCGGTATTTTTATATCCGGATCCCGCTTATCCGCTGCGGCCAGGCCATGGATTTTCCGAAGGCAGAAAACATGCGGCCGCCGTAGAATTCTGGGAGGCGTCCGGAATAATTAATTCATCCGTTCTCGCCATCAAAGAGCTCAGGTCAGAGGGAGGGGTAGACGAGGAAAAGGTCATTCAGAAGGTAATTATCGCCCTTGAGGTCCAGCTGGCGAGGGGCGTGAAAACCCCGTGGCTTCACTACGATATAATAGGCGGCAAGTCAAATATAGTGAAGGCGGATAATCCGGAAGAGACGATGTGGATACTCACGCCAGGGCTTTTAAAGCGGATAAAAGAGGCCGCGGAAGAACGGGGGATATCTTTTATCGCGGACGTCCATATCATGGTCGAGGAGGTCGAGGAAGATTTTATACAAAGATACATAGACGCGGGCGCGGATTATGTGACATTGCATTGGGAGGGATATGAGAATAAAGTCGCGCTGGCGGAGATGATAAAATTTATAAAGGCCCAGGGCCGCAGGGCCGGATTGGCTTTTAATCCCGATATTAACATCGACGGGATAATAACGTTTGTCATGATAAATGATTTTCAGGATGTGATAGATCTATTTTTACAGATGAGCGTGTACCCTGGAAAAGGCGGGCAGAAGTTCATGGAAGGAGTTTTAAAGAATGTAACTAAGCTGAAAACCGAGTTTGGTCCCTCGGCCCTGATGGAGATAGACGGGGGCATAGATCCTTCTACCGCTCCGCAGGCGATAGGCGCCGGCGCTGATGTCCTGGTGGCGGGTACGGCATTTTTTGGCAAGGGGGAGCAGGGCAAGCCCGAATTAGAGAATAACCTGGATGCTTTTATCGGGACCATCCGCGCCTCCCGGGCGAACAGCGGTTTATAGACGTTTCGATGTTCGCGCGGTTTGGGAAATTTTTCGGATTCAAGAGATTATTCGCGAGTTTACAGCTTGTATATAGTATAGTTGTGAGGCATACTTTATATAAGAGGATAGCATATAATCTAATTTAAAAAACCATCCGCTGACAGATGGTGTTTTTTTGCTTTTATTATGAATATCTTAAAAAAAGCTTATAATTACAGGGTGTTGTTAATCGGCGCGGCGTTTTGGTCTATCTCGGCGGCCAGCGCATACTGCGGGGTTTTCCCCGCCGAGGACCATCTGAGAAAACCCATGATTTTTAGCGAAGATGGGGACCGCGAAAGGGCGGAAAGCGCTTTATTGTATGGATCAGGAATACAGCGGGACCCTGGTCTTATCAGATTATTGAGGAGTAAGATAGAGCGTGAGGGGAAAATAACCTTTGAGGAATTCATGAAAACCGCTTTATATTCCGAAAATGGGTATTATTACGGGGGTAATGCCTACATAACAAATGGATTTGGGTTAAAAGGAGATTTTTTCACGCTCCCGGAGAGAGGTTTTAAGACATTCGGGCCGGCCATAGCGGAACAGCTTGTCGAGATGTGGAAGACCATGGGGGAACCTTCCGTGTTTCCAGTGGTGGAAATGGGGGCGGGCAACGGGACGCTGGCCAAGACCGTATTGGCCCATTTACGCAAAAGGCATAAAGAGGGCTTATTCAGGA
>JBAZOA010000076.1:0-5498 GCA_041648935.1 Candidatus Omnitrophota bacterium
GACGTGCTTTCAAAGATATCCAAGGCGAGCCCTGAGGAGGCGACAAAACTTGTCCAGTCGCTTTATATCAAGCCGGTCCAGGAGAAACTGATCGCGAAGAGGATCAAGGAGATAAAGTCCAAAAAGGCCATAGCCGCGGTGAGCACGATCCCTCAAAACGCCGAGAAGTACGGCAAGATCGCTCAGGATTCCGGGGCCGATATGTTCGTGATTCAGTCAACGGTCATCAGCGTCAGGCATATCGCCAAGGAATACAAGGTCGTGGACCTGAGGAAATTCATAAAGTCAATGAAGATACCCGTGGCGCTCGGGAACTGCGTCACGTATGACGTGGCGTTGGAACTTTTAGAGGCGGGGCCGAGCGCGCTTTTGGTCGGCATAGGGCCGGGCGCGGCATGTACTACCCGCGGGGTATTGGGCATAGGGGTCCCGCAGGTAACAGCTACTGTTGACGTGGCGGCGGCGCGGGATTTTTATTACAAGCAGACGGCCAGATATGTGCCCATAATCACGGACGGCGGCATGGATTCAGGCGGGGATATATGTAAGGCATTTGCCTGCGGCGCTGACGCGGTAATGGTAGGCTCGGCTTTCGCGAGGGCAAAAGAGGCGCCGGGCAGAGGTTATCACTGGGGCATGGCTACGCCTCACGCGAACCTGCCCAGAGGCACGCGCATACATGTCGGCACCACAGGCGCGCTCGAGGAAATACTCACCGGCTCTCAGAATTTAGTGGGCGCGCTCATGACCTCGATGGCCAACCTCGGCGCGAAAAACATAAGAGAGATGCAGTTGACGGAAATCATAATAGCCCCATCCATAAAGACAGAAGGCAAGTTGATGCAAAGGTTTCAGCGCGTAGGAATGGGGAAGTAGCGGGAAAATGCTCCACTCAGATTTTGTTCACTTACACGTCCACACGCAATACAGCCTTCTTGACGGCGCCTGCCTGATAAAAGACCTGGCGGAGTCAGCCAGGCAGATGAAGATGCCCGGGATCGCCATAACCGATCACGGAAACATGTTCGGCGCCATTGAATTTTACCAGACTTGTCACGCGAACGGGGTAAAACCGATCATAGGCTGTGAGGTCTATGTCGCGCCAAGGGACCGTTTTGACAAGACCAGTTACAGCGGAAGCGAAACCGCCACCCACCTGATATTGCTCGCCAAAGACGAAACCGGATACAAGAATTTAATGAGGCTGGTTTCCATCGGCTATCTTGAGGGATTTTATTATAAACCCAGGATAGACAGGGCCGCGCTCGCGCAGAATTCCAAGGGCCTGATAGCGCTCTCGAGCTGCCTCAAGAGCGAGTTTTCCAGGCTCGCCATGAACAACAAAGAGGATAAATTAAAAGACCTGGCCTGTGAATACATGGATATCCTGGGCAAGGGTAATTTTTATTTTGAAATACAGAATAACCTTATCCCGGAGCAGGATACGGTCAATAACGTCCTGATAAAGATGTCCAAGGCCCTGGACGTGGGCCTGGTGGCGACTAACGACGTGCATTATCTCACCAAGCAAAGCGCGAAGGCGCACGAGGCGCTGCTGTGCATCCAGACGCAATCCACCCTCGATGACCCCGGCCACATGAAGTTTCAGACGGATCAGTTTTATTTCAAGTCCCCGGAGGAGATGAAGGCTCTTTTCAAGGACGTGCCGGAGGCCATTTCCAATACCATAAAGATAACCGAGAAATGCAACCTGGAGCTTGATTTTAAGAGGACATATCTGCCGCATTACGCCGCGCCGGAGGGCACGACGCGCGAAAAATTTTTAAGGGAGATATGCGAGAAAAATCTCCCCAATAGATATAAGGAAGTGACCCCCGCGATAAAGCAGAGGCTTGAGGAAGAGCTGAAGGTAATAAACAAGGCCGGGTACACGAGTTATTTTCTGATAGTGTGGGATTTTATAAGCCACGCGAAATCAAAAGGCATCGCGGTCGGGCCGGGCAGGGGTTCCGCCGCTGGCAGTATCGTGAGTTACGCCTTGGGCATAACAGACATAGATCCGCTCATGTATAATCTCCTTTTTGAGAGATTTCTGAATTCTGAGCGCGTGACGATGCCCGATATAGACATAGATTTCTGTTATGAGCGCAGAAACGAGGTAATCGACTACGTCATACAAAAATACGGTAAGGACAACGTGGCGCAGATAATAACATTCGGGACAATGGCGGCCAGGGCCGTTATAAGGGACGTGGGCCGCGTGATGAACGTCCCGTACGCGGACGTGGACAAGATCGCGAAGCTCGTGCCCGTAGACCCGAACATGACACTGAATATCGCCCTTGAGCAGGAGCCGGAGCTCCGTAATCTTTACAATAATGATAAGCGCGTAAAAGAGCTGATCGATACGTCAAGGCATCTTGAGGGCCTCACGCGCCACGCGTCCACTCACGCCGCCGGCGTTGTCATAAGCGAGGACCCTCTCACTAACCACTCCCCGCTTTTCAAGACGGCGGATGACCAGGTGTCGACCGGATACGCCATGAGTTCTTTGGAAAAGATAGGGCTTCTGAAAATGGATTTTCTGGGTCTGAGGACGCTGACAGTCATACAGGAGTCTCTGAAGATAATCAATCGCGTGAACGGCTTGTCCATGAAAGCCGAAGACATCCCGATGGATGACAGGAAGACTTACGAGCTCTTGGGCAGGGCCGAATCAATGGGCGTGTTTCAATTGGAAAGTTCAGGCATGAGGGACCTGCTGAAAAAACTGAGACCCGAGAAATTCGAGGATATAATAGCGCTTCTCGCGCTTTACAGGCCGGGTCCCATAGGAAGCGGGATGCTGGACGATTACATGAAACGCAAGCACGGCGAGGTGAGGGTGCGGTACGACCACCCGCTCCTTGAATCGATCCTTCAGGAGACGTACGGTATCATTGTCTATCAGGAGCAGGTAATGATGATAGTGTCAAAATTAGCCGGGTTTTCGCTAAGCCAGGCGGATCTCCTGCGCCGCGCGATAGGAAAAAAGACGCCCGAGATAATGGATCAGCAGAGAAAGGCCTTTATAGAAGGAGCGGTTAAAAACAGGGTCGAGAAGCGCATAGCGGAAAAGATATTCAGCCTCATAGAGCATTTCGCCGGATACGGGTTCAATAAAAGCCATTCGGCCGCTTACGCCATGATCTCTTACCGGACCGCCTATCTGAAAGCGAATTTCCCGGTGGAATTCATGACAGCCCTTCTGACAAGCGAGAAAGACAACACCGATAAGATAGTGGAATACATAGATGAGGCGGAGCGCATGAACATGAAGATATTGCCTCCCGACGCGAACGAGAGTTTCGCGAATTTCACCATGATCGGCCGGGATTCCATACGGTTCGGTCTCAATGCCGTGAAAAACGTGGGAGAGCTCGCGGTGGAATCCATAATAGAGGCGCGCAAGGATTCCGGAAATTTCAAGACGCTGTTTGATTTTTGCGAAAGGATAGATTCCCGCCTGGTCAATAAGAAGGTCCTGGAAAGCCTGATCAAGTGCGGCGCCTTTGACGGTTTCGGCCTGAGGCGTTCCCAGCTCATGGCGATCATGGACAAGGCCATGGAGACGGCGGATTCCATAAATAAGGAAAAATCAAAAGGCCAGATGGTGTTTTTTAAGGAGAGCGGATCGTCTCATCAGATACCGGACATAAAAGAATGGCCGGAGAGCCAGTTGCTGACCTTTGAGAAAGACATGCTTGGTTTTTACATAACGGGCCACCCCCTCGCGAAATACGAAAAGGTCCTGAAGGAATATTCTACCGCCGCGAGCGGCAAGCTTAAAGACCTGGAGGACTCGCAGAAAGTATGGTTTGGCGGCATAATAAACAAGATAAAGAATACGGTCACGAAACGCACGGGGGAGAGGATGGCCATCATGATGATGGAGGACCTGGAGGGCAGCTGCGAGGTCCTGGTGTTTCCGAACGCGTATAAAAATGTCTATAAAAACATAAGGCCTAACGCCGTGGTTTTCGTGAACGGCCGTCTGAATTTAAAAGAGGAGAGGCCGAAGATAATAGTCGAGGAAATAATACCGATAGAAGAGGTCAGGAGAAAATTTACCCAGGCGGTCTCGATAGACCTGATCTCTGTCGGCATGGACGACGGGATGCTCGGTCAATTGCGCGATGTCTTCGGCCGGCATCAGGGCAACATACCCGTATACCTCAACATCGCCACCAAGACAAACGGCGCTTACAAGATGCTGGTTGACAGATCATTATTCGTGACCCCCACCAATGAGCTTGCCTCAGAATTAGAAACCATTGTGGGCAAGGAACGTATCCGCTTCGAGAAAAATTAGATGTTTTTTTGTCAGTGCCGCCAGGCCTACGAAAAGGCGCTCGGCCGCCCCAGCGAGGCGCCCTCGCTCCGCTCCGATTCTCGCTCGTCTCCCGGCAGTCCGGGGTCTGAGGCGCATAAGAAAGATTTCGCCAAAAGTCCGCAAGGGATTACGGCGAGTTTCGGACAGAGCTGTATAGGGTCTTAGGCGTAAGGAGAGACGAGCCGTAAACCGCAGCGGACGGCGAAATCATTTCAGCGCCGAATGGCCCCGGACTGCCGGGAGACACCATGCCCGCTCGAATCGGCGTAGGCTTTTCTTTAGGCCTGGCGGCGCTGGCAAAGTTTTTATTTGACAAGCGGCACATTACCTGTTACACTACCCCTTGTATTTACAGAAGATACGCAAAGAAAGAGAAAACCAAGCGGAGGTATCTATGGCTAAGAGCATGACCAAGAAAGACATTGTGATAAGGATCGCGAATGACAGCGGCATCAAGCAGATAGACGTAAAAAAAGTGGTGCAGATGACATTCGATATTATCGTCGAGACCCTGGTAAAAGGAGAGAAGATAGAGCTCAGGAATTTCGGTGTCTTCAAGACGAAATCAAGGAAAGGCCGCATGGGCCGCAACCCCAGGACAGGCGAGCAGGTGCCTGTGAATCCAAAGAGGGTAGCCGTGTTTAAGCCAGGCCTGGAGATGAAGGCGAAGATAAAATAGAGAGATACCAGGACACGAGGGGCGCGCGTCATGTTAAAGGCTTTAAAGGGAACAAGGGATATATTGCCGGGCGAGACAGAGGCATGGCAGGACATAGAATCATCTGCCAGACATATATTTTCTATATATGGATATAAAGAGATACGCACTCCGATAATGGAAGAGGCGTCTTTATTTATAAGAAGTATAGGTGGCTGCACGGACATAGTGCAGAAAGAGATGTATGTTTTTACCGACAGGGGCAATAGGAATATCGCGTTAAGGCCCGAGGGTACGGCGTCTATTGTCAGGGCGTATCTGGAAAATTACACCGGACAATCGCCGCGGCTAAAGAAATTCTTTTACGTAGGTCCTATGTTCAGGGCCGAGAGACCGCAAAAAGGCAGACAGCGGCAGTTCCATCAGTTAGGCGTGGAACTGATAGGTTCCGGCGAGCCGTTCCGAGACGCGGAGGTCATATCCCTGGCGGTAAAATTTCTGGATGAG
>JBAZOA010000077.1:0-5363 GCA_041648935.1 Candidatus Omnitrophota bacterium
TAGTATTACACGCGCACCTTCCTTTTGTCCGTCATCCGGAAGAGGAGAATTTTCTGGAGGAGAACTGGCTTTACGAGGCCATCACCGAGACCTACATACCCCTGATCCATGTCTTTGAAAAGCTGATAGAGGACGGGGTTTATTTCCGCATAACAATGTCTTTGACGCCGACCCTGGCGTCCATGCTGCAGGACGAGCTCCTGCAGAATAGATACATCCGTCATATTGATAAATTGATAGAGCTGGCGGCGAAAGAAGTCCAGCGCACCGGCTTTGACCCGAAATTCCACGGTCTGGCCCTCATGTATCACAGGAGATTCACGGAGGCCAGGGAGACGTTCGTGGAAAAGTACAAAAAGGACCTGGTGTCCGCGTTCAGGAAATTCCAGGACCTGGGCTTTGTCGAGATAGTGGCGTCGTGCGCGACGCACGGCTTCCTGCCAATCCTGAACGTGAATCCGAGCGACGTCGAGGCGCAGATAAAGATAGGCGTCGACCATTACAGGAAGACGTTCGGCAGGCAGCCAAACGGTTTCTGGCTTCCGGAATGCGGTTATTATCCCGGCGTCGACAATTACCTGGCGGAGTGCGGCGTGAAATATTTCTTCGTTGATTCGCACGGCATCCTGCACGCCGACCCATTGCCGAGATACGGCGTGTACGCCCCGCTTTACTGCCCTTCGGGCACGGCCGCGTTTGGCAGGGACTTCGAATCCTCGAAACAGGTCTGGAGCTCCAAGGAAGGTTATCCCGGCGACCCTGATTACAGGGAATATTACAGGGACATAGGATATGAGCTTGAATACGAATACATAAGGCCCTACATCCATCCGATAGGGTTCAGGATAAACACGGGCCTGAAATACTGGAGGATAACCGGCAATACGGAACACAAGGAACCTTATGTGCCTGAATGGGCGCGGGAAAAGGCGGCGATTCACGCGGGCAATTTCATGTTCAACAGGGAAAAGCAGATAGAGCATCTCGCGGGCAACATGGACCGCAAGCCTCTTATAATAGCGCCTTACGACGCGGAGTTGTACGGTCACTGGTGGTTTGAGGGGCCGATGTGGATCGATTTTCTGATGCGCAAGATGGCGTATGACCAGAAGACAGTGAAGATGATCACGCCGTCCGAATATCTTTATGAATATCCCGTGAACCAGGTGTCGGTGCCTTCTGATTCCACCTGGGGCTACAAGGGTTATAGCGAGGTCTGGCTCGAGGGCAGCAACGACTGGATATACCGGCATCTGCACATGGCCGGCCACAGGATGAGGGAGCTGGTCGAAAAATTCTCAAGCCACGTGAAGAGCGAGAAGAATACCCTTCTGAAGCGCGCCATTAACCAGGCGGCGAGGGAGCTGGTGCTGGCCCAGGCGAGCGATTGGCCTTTTATCATGAAGACAGGGACGATGGTCGCCTACGCGGAAAAGAGGGTGAAGCTCCACGTGCACAGGTTCACGAAATTATACGAGGACATAATGAGGGATTCCATCGACGGCGAGTGGCTCGGCGAAGTGGAGTCGAGGGATAATATATTCGCGGACATGGACTGCGGCAGTTATTATTTTTCAAAAACAGCGCCTAGCCAGATAATGAACATATGCAAGACATCATAGACGGCCTTCCAAATATATGCGGCAACGGGGACAACGCGGCCAGGCGCGCCAAGCCGAGGAAAGACGTATTTTATCCTCTTTCGGACGTTTTTTTTAATAATGTCCAATCGAGTTTCGGCATAGCCCTTCACATGCATCAGCCCACGATACCGGCCGGCGGCAACGACCTCAGGACAGCCGGGCTGATCTCGAATCTTCAATACATGATGGAGCACCAGGGCGTACACGATAACCACAACGCCCCGGTATTTTTAAGATGTTATTCCAGGATGTCTGATTTCGTGAGGGAACTCGCTGACCAGGGAAAGGGCCCCCGCGTCATGCTGGACTATTCCGGGAATCTTCTGTGGGGATTGAGGCAGATGGGCCAGGGAAACGTCCTGGATAATCTCGAACTCGTGACCTGTGATAAAAAATATTATAAATACGTTGAGTGGCTTGGCACCATGTGGTCGCACGCGGTGGTCAGTTCTACGCCGGTGCCCGATATAAGGCTTCACATAACGGCGTGGCAGGAGAATTTTAAGTCTATTTTCGGCTCAAAGGCGCTCGACAGGGTAAAGGGATTTTCGCCGCCCGAGATGCACCTGCCGGTCCATCCAGATGTCTGCTTTGAATACGTGAAGGCGCTTAAAGAATGCGGTTATAAATGGCTGATGGTGCAGGAGCATACCGTGGAAAACATGGACTCCAGTTCGATACGCAGGCCGCATTTCCCGCATAAATTAGTTGCCAGGAATTCCCTGGGCGAGACAGCCGAGATAACGGTTTTGATAAAGACTCAGGGGTCGGACAATAAACTTGTCGCGCAGATGCAGCCGTATTACGAAGCCAAGACAGTCAACATAGAAAAGTACTGCGGGGTGGACATATTTCCTTTCGTCCTGCAGATAGGCGACGGTGAAAACGGCGGGGTCATGATGAACGAGTTTCCTCCGGCGTATAAAATCGCGTTCGGCCAGATAGGCCGGGACGGGGTTGTCGCGCTGAACGGAACGGAATATATCGAATACGTCAATAACGCGGGGCTGAAAGAGGAATCGTTCATGCCCGTGAGGCCCATAGGCCAGGGCAGGATATGGGAATTTTTCAAAGGGCCGTCTTTGGGCGCCGCTGACAGGGCCATCCAGAAGGCGAAGGAAAAATATCCGGGCTTCAGCCTGGAAAAGGCGTCTTGGACCAATGATAAGGATTGGGTCCATGGATACAAGGACGTGATGGATCCGATAAACCAGCTTAGCGCCGCGTTCCATGAAAAATTCGACGGCGGGACAGTAGATAAAAACAGCCGTGTCTACAGGGAAGCGCTTCTGTATCTTTTATTGTCCCAGACGAGCTGTTTCCGTTATTGGGGCGCGGGTCAGTGGACCGATTACGCGAAAGAGATTTGCCGTCGGGGCATGGATGTCCTTGCCACGGCCGCGAATTGATAAGGTGAGTTATCCACAAAGTAGGGGAGGTTTAAACCTCCCCTACTTTGTGGATAACTCGAGTTGTTGACAATGGATTGGTTATTTGGTATATTTTAAGGAATAAAAAAAAGGGGGAAAAGATGATTAAGAAGATAAAAAAGGTGCTGGAAGAGGCCTCTAATGGTTCTTCGGTGAAGCGTTCGAGCAAGGAAGAATTCCTGTCCAGGGTCCAGAAAAAGGCGTACGAGCTTTACGTGAAGAGCGGCTGTAAGCCGGGCAACGACATCGAGAACTGGCTGACCGCGGAGAGATTGGTCAAAGAAGAACTTTCAAAATGATATATTGGGCGCCATTTCTGCATTTTTATCAGCCTCCGACGCAATATAAACCGGTCCTTGACAGGATAGCCAAGGAGTCTTATGCCCCTCTCCTCAAGGTTTTCAAGGCCCATCCTGAGTCAAGGATAACCATAAACATTTCCGGCGTATTGACCGAGATGCTGAGTGATTACGGCTATAAGTCAATACTTTCGAACATGGGGGAACTGGCGGAAAAAGGCCAGCTCGAGTTTGTGGAGTCAGCGAAATATCACGCTATACTTCCCCTGATCCCGCCGAAAGAAGCGATAAGGCAGATAGAACTCAATAATAAAACGAATTCTTATTATTTTAAATCCTCATACAAGCCGCGCGGATTTTTTCTGCCTGAGATGTGTTATTCCGACGCCGCGGCGTCCATAGTGAGCAAGAAGGGATATGAGTGGGTCATCGTGAGCGGGGTTTCCTGTCCTGACGGCTGGCCGTTGGACGTCATTTATAACGCCGGGCCGAAGGCGGGCGGGATAAAGGTATTTTTCAGGGACGATATAATCAGCAACAGGATAAGCTTCAGGAGCGTCGACCCAAAGGGTTTCGTGCACGCGCTGAAGGACCTGGCGAAAGACAGGGAAGATATTTACGTTGTCACCGCGATGGACGGCGAGACGTTCGGCCACCACATACGCGACTGGGAAAATTTATTTTTAGGAGAGCTTTACGAGATGCTCGAGAAACCGGAGTACGCCGACGACATAAAGGTGGTCAACGTGAGCGCCCTTTTAAAAGAGTTTCCCGTAAAAAGGTCTAAGCCGCCTGAGCCGTCGTCATGGAGCACTACCAAGGAAGAGATAGCGAAGGGTAATTATTATCCTTTATGGCAGGACCCGGCCAACAAGATACACGCCCTGCAGTGGGACCACCTGGAGATATGTTTTGAGATATTGCGCGAGGCGGCGAGGAAAAGGCATAACGATAAAAGTAAGAAATTTTTCATCCTGGCGAGAGAGGCGCTGGACAAGGCGCTCCACAGCTGCCAGTTCTGGTGGGCCAATAAGCCCAGGAAACTTTGGAATGAAAACATGATCAATAAAGGCCTTGTCCTGCAGGAAGAGGTCATCTTTAACGCCTATAAGGCCATAGAGTTGTCAGGGGCCAGGGAATCAGAGAGAAAATCTATTTATTACAGTTACGTGGCGCCCGCGAGGTACATAGCGGGCAAGATCCTGGACGCGATACTCATCTAACAACAGAAAGAGGAGGATATGAAAATACTATTTATTTCACCCGAGGTTTTTCCGTTCGCGAAAACAGGCGGGCTGGCTGACGTGGTGGGGGCGCTCCCTGAGGCGATCGCCAAAAAAGGCCATGATTCAAGCGTCATATTGCCGCTTTACCAGCTTGTGAGAAAGAATGGCTTCAAGCCGAGTTTATTCAAGAAAAATATCCCGCTCAGGATCAATAACAGGGAAGACACGTTTAACCTGTATTTCCTCAAGCATAACGGCGCGGACGTCTATTTCATAGAGAAGAACGAATACTACGACAGGGAACAGCTTTACGGCACGCCGCAGGGCGATTATCCGGACAACGCCTTCAGGTTCAGTTTTTACGCCAAGGCCATCATAGCGTCGATACCTCACATAGGCAAACAGGACGTGATACATTGTAACGATTGGCAGTCAGGACTTTTGCCTTTATACATAAGGCTTTACCACAGGGATGACCAGTTTTTTTACAACACGAAAATAGTCTTTACCATACATAACATGGCTTATCAGGGACTTTTCGGCCAGGACATAATGTCCTATATCGACCTGCCCGAGAGCCTGTTCGCGCCGGACCAGCTTGAATTCTGGGGCAAGGTGAATTTCATGAAGGCGGGCATCCTGTATTCTGACGCCGTGACCACGGTGAGCGAGGGTTACGCGAGGGAGATCCTGACGCCTGAATTCGGATGCGGCCTGGACGGTTTATTGAGGTCAAAGGAAAGCAGTCTTTACGGGATAATAAAC
>JBAZOA010000078.1:0-5197 GCA_041648935.1 Candidatus Omnitrophota bacterium
GAGCTTTACAGGGACGGCTACGCGCGTAAGATCATGTTTTCCTCAGGTTACGCGTATGTATACAATGATTCGGATAACATGAGACTTATGGCCCTTTCCATGGGCGTATCCGACGCGGATATAATCCTGGAGAGCGAGGCTGGCAGCGCTTACGAGAATGTCAGATTCAGCGGAAAGGTATTTACTGAGAAAGGCTGGAATTCCATATTATTGGTTTCGTCGCCTTACAATATGAGGCGCGTCTCGCTGGTGTTCAAGAGGCTTTATGGCGGGCTGAATGTGCTTTATACGCCTGTCCCGAAAAGCCAGTTTTACGATAGGAGATTCGGCGTCAATTGGGCTCAGATCAGGGCCATAGCGCATGAATACCTTGGTATTGTCTATTATTGGGCGAAAGGTTATATATAGGAGAACGTGAATGCTATTGGAAAGGTTTCTTTCTGAGACAAGGGCCGCGGTCGTGAATAAACTGATTCCTGGATCACACAGGAAAGGCAGGATCCTTGACATGGGATGCGGAAAATACCCGTATTTCCTGATCAATACCGAATTCGCCGAGAAATACGGTATAGACAGGCTGGTGGATGAGGACGCTGTGAGAAAAGAAGGCGAGAAGATATTCATAAGTAAATCTGACATACACGGTGGCTGTCTCTCTGTTTTTAAGGATGGTTATTTTGACGTGGTGACCATGCTCGCGGTGTTCGAGCACCTGGAACCGCGCGATCTGCCCCGCGTGATGAACGAAGTGGGCAGGGTCCTGAAGGTCAACGGTCTGTTCATCATGACGACCCCCGCGCCTTTCGGGGACAAGATCCTTCGCGTCCTGTCCGCGCTGGGATTTGTTGATCCAAAGATGATAGGGGAACATAAGGATACCTACGATTTCAATAAGATAAGCTCGATTCTCACAAAGAGCGGTTTCGAGAAAGAGGGGATGAGGGCCGGAAGGTTTGAGTTGTGTCTGAATATTTGGGTTACCGCGTCCAAGAAAAAATAAAAGGAGGTCTGATAGATGAAATTATCCATAATTATCCCGGTTTATAACGAGGAAAAGACCATAGCCGCCGTGATAAAGAGCGTAAAAGACGCGAGGGTCAATCTGGAAAAAGAGATAATAGTCGTTGATGACGGTTCTAAAGACAGGACGCGCGGCGTGGTCGAGCCGCTCATAGATAATACCTTGAGGCTTTACAGCCATGACAGGAACATGGGCAAGGGGGCCGCGCTCAAGACGGGTTTCAGCCGCGCCACCGGAGACGTGATCATTGTCCAGGATGCTGACCTGGAATATGATCCCGGGGAATACGGCGCCCTGCTGGATCCCATACTGCGTTACGGCGCTGACGTGGTGTATGGTTCCAGGCTGTCAGGAGGCAGGCCATTGAGGGTGTACATGTTCTGGCACAAGGTCGGGAACAATGTCTTGACCTTTCTGACAAACATAATGTATAACACAACCATAACTGATATGGAGACGGGATACAAGGTGTTCAGGAGAGATGTCATAAAGTCCATTGACATAAAATCCAAGGATTTTACTGTTGAGGCTGAGCTGACCGCTAAAGTATTCAAGAGAAAGTACAAGGTTTACGAAGTGCCTATATCATATTACGGCAGGAGTTACGCTGAGGGCAAGAAGATAAGATGGTATCATGGTTTGACAGCCATATGGGCCCTCATAAAATACAAATTCGTGGATTGATATGAGAAAGACGCTTTTTTTTATATTCATCTTGGCGCTTTTTTTGAGGGTGTTGAGTGTGGTGACTCAGGATGAATCCAGGCGCGAGCCGAAATCAGACGCTAAGGAATACGACACTATTGCGGTCAATATAGCGTCGGGAAAAGGCCTCAGTCAGACAGTTAACGGCGTTGTGACTCCCACAACGCGCAGGACACCTGGTTATCCGGTTTTTCTCGCGGCAATCTACAAAGTATTCGGGCATAGCTATCCAGCGGTGAAATTCGCGCAGGCGTTGATGGGGGCATTGTTCTGCCTTGTGATATTTTTCATTGGTAAGGCGGTTTACAACGATCTGACCGGCGCTATAGCGGCTTTTATCACAGCTGTTTATAAGCCTTTCGCCCTCGGGTTTTTTTATTACGGCGGCCCGTCTTATCTTCTGTCAGAATACCTTTATATGTTCCTGACGGGTTTGTCTCTTTTGTTCTTCATTCTTTTTATAAAAAGAGGCCGGAATGCCGACGGTATCTTGGCGGGGATTTTCACCGGAGCAGCGGTTTTGACCAGGCCTGAATTCATAATATTCCCGGTCATGGCGTTCTTTTATATTTGGGTTTCTTTGGGATTCAGCGTGTCAAAGTCCGTGAAGAAATATTTCCTTGCGTATCTTTTTATAGGCATGACCCTGACGCCATGGGTGGCCAGGAATTACATGGCGCAGGGTAAATTCATACCGCTAAGCACGTATTCCGGCCATATGTTTTGGATGGGCAATAACAGCCTTGTAAGGGGGGGGTGGTCTTTTCCAGCGGATTACAGCAAAGTGGTGGAAGGCATAAAGGGCCTCAGCGAATATGAAAAGAACAAGGTATTCTTTAGGAAGGGCGCGGAATGGTTGGCCGAGAATAAAAATAAAGTGCCAGCTCTTTTGGTAAGGAAGGAGCTTGTGCATTGGGCGCCTTTTGAGGAAGGTTTCAGCGTATTCAATCCTTATTACGCGTTCATATTATTGTTAGGGGCTATTGGGATATTGTTTTTCAGAAAAAAGGGTCTGGCTGAAAACATGATTATCTCAGTCCTTTTGACCTCATCATTGGCAGCCGTTATAATATTTGGGGACCCGAGATATAGATATCCATATGAGTTTTGTCTTATACTGTTTTCGTCGCTGACTGTCGTGAGGCTGTGCGGCTTCGCGTTAAAGAAAGAATTGGTATGAAGCGGCATGCAGCAGGTCTTTGGCTGACAGTTATATTTTTATGCGCCTTGACAATAAGGATTGTTTTTGTCCTTAACAGCGTTTACGTCCCGTCTTCAGACGCCGCCTCGTACGATCAACTTGGCCTGGCCTTAAAAGAAGGCAGGGGATATGTGGATGCCGGAGGCGCCCCCCATTCTTTTTATCCGCCGCTTTACCCTGTTTTTTTATCGACTGTCTATAGTCTTTTCGGGCATAGTTATCCGGCGGCAAGGGTCATTCAGTCTGTTCTCGGCGCGATCGCGTGCGTCCTGATATATATGATAGGTAAGGGTGTTTACTCGAGGACTGTCGGCGTCTGGGCAGCTTTAATTTCCGCGGTCTACGCGCCTTTTATAAAGGCCGGCGGGCTATTGTTGACAGAGTCTTTTTTTACCTTTATCCTTCTCCTGATAGTCTTATACCTGATCAGGGTCCGCGAAAGGGGATATGGGCCTGTGGATTGCTCGATCCTCGGATTTCTGATGGGCGTGTCCCTGCTTACGAAGACCATGATGCTTTTTTTTCCGCTGTTCGCTATCCCGCTGTTTTTAAGGAAAGGGCGTTTTTCCGGCTCATTAAAAATGTGCCTTTTTGTTCTTCTGGCCTTCGCTGTTTCCGCGGCGCCGTGGGTCATAAGAAATCACGCTGTTTATCACAGGTTCATACCGGCCTCCGCCTCGGCCGGCGGCATCGGCCTCTATTCTTCTTATTGTCCCGAGAGAGGGGTGTTCGGTTTGCTGGCGTCGCAGGATGACCCTGTGGTCGTTGAGGCGAATAGAATAAGCGATCCTGTTCTTCGGAGCGATTTCTACATAAAAAAGACGTTCGAGTTCATCAGGCGTAACCCCGGAAAGGTGTTTTTTCTTGAGTTAAGGAAAGTATTGTATTTCTGGGCGCCGTTTGACTGGGAGATAGTGGGGGGCAGGTGGTTCAATTTTATTTACATCGCGGCGCTGCCGTTTTTCGCTTTAGGATTTATCCTGGCGCTCAAGGGCTTCTGGGCCAATTACCCTGTTCTTATCCCGATAATCTATTTTCAGGCGATATCCCTGGTTTTCTACGGCTCCCCGCGCTTCAGGCTTCCAGTGGAGCCCTACATTTTTATCCTTTCAATATTCGGTATTGTCGAACTTCTGAAGCGCATCAAAAGAAAACCTGTTTAACTGGCCTCAAAGAAAAATCTTTTTCCCGGTTTGGCCGGGCGCTGGGTCCCTCTGGCTGCAGGCCTTCGAAAAGACGCTCGGCCGCCCCAGCGAGGCGGCCTCGCTCAGTGTTTCTTCTCGCTCGCCCCGACACCTTTCAGTGTCGGGGCACCATGCCCGCTCGAACAAACAATGCTTTTCTCAGGCCTGCAGCCGGAGGGACAAGTATGTGTTTCTTGTACCGGTTTAAAAACTCTCTACCAATCTGTCCCAGGATTACGCTCCAAAGTGTCCCCGGGACAGATTGAAGATAGATTTGGGGACACATTGATAAGGGGTAGTTAAACCGGTACAAGATAACAAGATAAATAGGTTTTCCGGCAGGCAGGGGTTTGGAAGGCTTCTTTGTTTTGCGTAACCCCAGGACTACCGGATAAGTAAAGAGACTGCCTGTCAAAACAAAAAAGAGTGAGGCCTAACTGAACTAAAAACAAATCTATTCTCAGAACGTTTAGGCCGAACGTCCTGACAAGCCCCTGGCTGCCGGAAAACACCGTGTTTATTCGAATTAACAATGTTCTTTTTAGGCCTGCCGGCCCAGGAAAAACCAATATCTTCCGGGCTTGACTTTAATTTTTAACTACGCTATAATTACAAAGTTCACCTTAGTATAATATATTATATATAATAAATATATTAATAGCATGAATAGACGCAAAGGTCAGATAGCCGTTGTTTTTGGGACTCGTCCCTGCATAATAAAGCAGGCCCCTGTGATACGGGCGCTTGTAAAGCACGAGATTCCTTTTTATATCATACATACTGGCCAGCATTATACTTATAACATGGAGCGCCTGTTCATAAAGTCATTGGGCCTGCCTAAACCAAGGTATCATTTGTCCGTAGGCTCCGGGACTCACGCCGTGCAGACGGCTGAGATGATCGCGCGCGCGGAGAAGGTATTATTGGCTGACAGACCAAGCGCGGTCCTGGTCCAGGGTGACACCAATACCGCTCTGGGCGCGGCCATAGCGTGTTCCAAATTGAGCGGCGTCAGGCTCGGGCATGTGGAGGCCGGGTTGAGGAGTTACGACAGGTCTATGCCTGAAGAGATAAACAGGATACTCA
>JBAZOA010000079.1:0-5034 GCA_041648935.1 Candidatus Omnitrophota bacterium
GGATTACGGCGAGTTTCGGACAGAGCTATATAGGGTCTTAGGCGTAAGGAGAGACGAGCCGTAAACCGCAGCGGACGGCGAAATCATTTCAGCGCCGAATGACCCCGGACTGCCGGGAGACGAGCGAGAATCGGGGCGGAGCGAGGCCGCCTCGCTGGGGCGACCGAGCGTCTTTTCGTAGGCCTGGCTGCCGGAGAAATTGCGATATGATTTTTCAAATAGAGCGAAGTATAAATTTTAGCCATTTGACAAAACTGGGCATAGTTGTTATCATAAATACAAATGGCTGAGAACAAGATATTCCAATTCGCTTTATTGACGTCCATATTGATCCATTTCGTGTTTTTTCTTGGTTTTCCGCATATCTCGTTCATGCCGTCAAAGCGGGCGCTGGATACCTTGAGGATCACCTATTATAAATTAAAAGATCCGCCTAAAAAATTAGTGGGTCAGAAGCCTCGTTATGTCTCCGCTAAATTGCCGGAGATCAAAAAGGAGGAGATATCTAAGCCCCAGCAGGCGGCCAAGGCGCTCGAGAAGGCCCCTGAGAAGTCCATCCAGCCGAAGGCGTCCGCGCAGGTCAAGGAGGTAAAAGAGAAGAGGTTCGAGTCCATAGTCAGCGAAGAGGCGGATAAGGCAAAAAAGGCGGCCTACATAAGTTATTACAGGGCAGTTAGGGAGAAGATACGCCAATGCGCGGATAATAATTATCCTCAAAGCGGAAATTTAGGCGAGGGCGAGGTATTTTTATCTTTTGTGGTGGCGTCTAACGGAGAATTGCTGCAGGTAAGGGTAGTTGATGAAAGGTCGGTCAATAATAATCCATTGAAAAACATAGCCATAAACAGCGTAAGGGACGCCAGTCCGTTCGCGGCCTTCCCGCCAGGCATGAATCAATATCAGATTACCTTTAATGTCATAATTTCCTTTGAATTGGAGAGGTAAATAGTTTTTTTACTTTTCGCCTCCGTTCTATAAATCAATGAGTTAAATGCGTGATGAGCTACGGCGGATGCGCAAAAATTTGCGAATAGCAAATTTTTGCTTGACAAATTTCAAGGGTTTGGTATCATAGTTATCATTAATAGCACTCCTCTGGTGAGAGTGCTGATAAAAAGGAGGTGTTTGCATGGCAATACAACCATTAGGAGACAGAGTTCTCATTAAGAGGTTAGAGGCCGAGGAGAAAACAAAAGGAGGCATTGTTCTCCCTGATACCGCGAAAGAGAAGCCTCAAAAAGGCGAGGTAGTCAGTGTCGGCAAGGGCAGGACCCTGGAAAATGGCCAGGTAGAGCCCCTGGAGGTAAAAAAGGGGGATGTGGTGCTTTTCAGCAAGTATTCGGGGAATGAGATCACTTATAAGGATGAGGAGATGCTTATTTTAAAGGAAGAGGACATACTGGCAATAATAAAGTAAATTTGAGGGGAGGATTAACATGGCAAAACAGTTACTTTTCAGTGAGGAGGCCAGGAAAAAGCTCGCGGACGGCATTGATCAGCTCGCGAAGGCCGTGAAGGCCACTCTTGGTCCAAAAGGAAGAAACGTGATACTGGAGAAAAAATTCGGCTCTTCCACGATCACAAAAGACGGTGTGAGCGTGGCCAAGGAAGTTGAATTGAAAGATCCGTATGAGAACATGGGCGCGCAGATGGTAAAAGAGGTCGCGGAAAAAACAAGCGACCTGGCCGGAGACGGCACCACTACCGCCACGGTACTCGCCCAGGCAATCTACAAGGAAGGGCTCAGGAACGTGACCGCCGGCGCGAATCCGACAGCTTTAAAGCGCGGGATTGACAAGGCGGTGAGACAGGTGGTCGAAACTTTAAAGAAGATGTCAAAGCCGATCAAGGACAAGAAAGAGATCTCTCAGGTCGCTTCGATAGCGGCCAATAACGACGTCGCCATAGGCGAGCTCATAGCCGAGGCGATGGAAAAGGTCGGTAAGGATGGGGTAATCACGGTCGAAGAGGCGAAGTCAATGGCCACCACATTGGATGTTGTGGAAGGCATGCAGTTCGATCAGGGCTACCTTTCCCCTTATTTCGTGACGGACGCGGAGAGGATGGAGGCGGTAATAGAGGATTGTTATATATTGATCCACGAAAAAAAGATTTCAGCCATGAAAGACATGCTTCCTCTTCTTGAAAAGATCGCGCGTTCAGGAAAGCCTCTTTTGATAATAGCCGAGGACGTGGAAGGAGAGGCGCTGGCCACCCTGGTCGTGAATAAGCTGAGAGGGACCCTTAATTGCTGCGCCGTGAAGGCGCCAGGTTATGGAGACAGGCGCAAGGCAATGCTCGAGGACATAGCTGTGCTCACGGGCGGCAAGGCGATAACAGAGGACCTTGGCATAAAATTGGAAAGCATAGATCTCAATGACTTGGGAAAGGCCAAGAGGGTGACTGTTGGAAAAGAAGAGACGACTATAGTCGAGGGGTCAGGCAAGGCCTCTGACGTGAATGGAAGGATCAGCCAGTTAAAGAGGCAGATAGAAGAGACGGACTCCGACTACGATAAGGAAAAGCTCCAGGAACGTCTCGCGAAGCTCGCGGGCGGAGTGGCCGTGATAAACGTGGGCGCGGCGACAGAGACGGAGATGAAAGAGAAAAAGGCGAGGGTCGAGGACGCGCTGCACGCCACCAGGGCGGCGGTTGAGGAAGGTATCGTCCCCGGCGGCGGAGTCGCGTTTTTGCGCTGTGTGCCTAAGCTCGATGATTTAAAACTCGGGGGAGACGAGAAGATAGGCGCGGATATTGTAAAGCGCGCGCTGGAAGCCCCGATAAGGCAGATAGTTGAAAACGCGGGCCTTGAAGGGTCTGTCGTCGTGAATAAGGTGAAGACCGAGAAGCAGAATATAGGGTATGACGCGGAAAAAGATGATTATGTTGACATGGTAGCGGAAGGCATAATAGACCCTACAAAGGTCTCTAGGACAGCTCTCGAGAACGCGGCGAGCGTCGCGGGGTTATTGCTGATGACAGAGGTCCTGATTAGCGACATACCTGAACAGGAGAAGCCGGGCCCGGCGATGCCTCCAGGCGGGATGGGAGGAATGGGCGGAGGGATGTATTAATTGAGATGTAGTTAGTAGGGGAGGTTTAAACCTCCCCTACTTTGTGGATAACTATGGCCCGCGATCGAAAAATCGATCGCGGGCCTTTTATTTAATGCGCGGATAGCGGCAATCTCTCTTTGACAATGGCATACAGCTGTGTTATATTAATTTAACATTAATGTCCCTCACCGCGTCAGTTCTGAGAATAAGGCGGTTTCGGGATCAAATTTTGTTTCACAAAATTTGGGAGGATAAACATGCCCGATCTTCACGAAATCCCGCAGAAACTGATAGACAATATCTCAAAGGTAATAGTCGGCAAGCGTGATGTCATAGAGCTTGTGGTGGTCGGGCTCATGGCCAACGGCCACGTGCTCCTGGAAGATGTGCCGGGCCTGGGAAAGACAATGCTTTCGCGCTCCCTGGCGAAATCCATAGCCGGTAATTTCAAGAGGATACAATTCACCCCTGATTTATTGCCGTCGGACGTCACGGGCGTTTCGATTTATAATCAGAAGACGGGCGAGTTTGAATTCAAGGAAGGCCCTATTTTCGCCAACATAGTCCTCGCCGACGAAATAAACCGCACCACGCCAAGGACACAGTCCGCCCTCCTTGAGGCGATGCAGGAATTCAAGGTAACCATGGACGGTGTCGTGAGGGATCTGCCGAATCCGTTTTTTGTAATAGCCACTGAAAACCCGATAGAATTTCACGGTACGTATCCCCTGCCGGAATCCCAGGTAGATAGGTTTCTCATGCAGCTGCCGGTCGGTTATCCGACCAATCAGGAAGAGGTAAACGTGCTTACCAGGAATTTAAAGGAATCCCCCCTCGACACCCTGACAAGCGCCGTGACCATAAAAGAGATAGTGGAACTGCAGAAGGCCGTGGCGCTGGTCCACATAGAGCCGAAGATAGCGGATTACATAGTGCAGATAATCTCGGCTTCAAGGAATCTGCCGGGAGACATAAAACTGGGAGCGAGTCCGCGCGCGTCCCTGGCGCTCATGAGGACTTCGAGGTCCCTGGCCTTCCTTGATAAGAGGGATTACGTCATACCGGACGATATCAAGAGGCTGGCGTATCCCGTGTTGAAGCATCGCTTGATACTGCAGCCGAGATCGCTGGTAAGGGGACTGTCTTCCAAAGACATAGTCAACCATATATTGAAAAAAATACCGGTACCGATGTGACATGTTCACGTCCAAAAGCGTTTCACTCCTTGTAGCGATAGTCGTCCTTCTCGCCATTGCCTGGAATACAGACATAACAATGGTATATATATTTTTCGTGATAAGCTTCGTGCTGTTCGCGCTGACTTTCCTGCACCTTCATTTTAACGTACCCGAATTGATTATCAGCCGAAAATTGCCTGATACGGCTTTTGAGGACGAGATGGTAGACGTGAAGATGGAATTGCAGAACAAGAAAGGCCTGCCTGTTTATTTTTTTGAGATCCTGGATAAATTTCCCGGGGGGGAACCTGGCAAGGAAGATAGTTCCGTGTTTGTCCTTAACATGGCGCCGAGAGAGAAGATGACGATTAATTACGCGTTGAATTGTTACAGGCGGGGCTTGTGGCGGATAGGCCCGGCAAAGGTGATTTCCCAGGACGCCCTGGGATTTTTCAGGATGAAAAGGACAGTGAATGTATTTTCGGATTTACTCGTGTACCCCGCTTTATTCAGGGTATACGCGTTTCCCGCGCTGGCGAGCGGTTCTGTCTCCTGGATGGGGGTTGAGACCGCCAAGATAAGCGGGGACAGCCACGAGTTTTTCGGCGTCAGGGAGTATCAGCGCGGGGACGCCATAAGCCGCATGCATTGGCCTTTGACCGCCAGGCACAACAAGCTCATCGTGAAACAGTTTGAGCGGAACGCGGTGCAGGAGGTAACCATAGTGCTGGACCTGAAAGAGGGGCACGACATAGGCGTGGGCAAGCATACCACGCTCGAATACGCGTTGAAGATATCGG
>JBAZOA010000080.1:0-5030 GCA_041648935.1 Candidatus Omnitrophota bacterium
AAATACCTGACCTGTCAAAGTCATGCGGACCCCTCTCCGGCTGTCGCCTTCCACCCTGTTGCCCAGATTATCATAGTAACCGTTGAAAAAACCGTGCCCTGATTTAACAGTTATCCATTCTTCCTTTCGAATGCGCCTTGCCAGGCCATCCGCCTTTTGCCTGAGTCCGGCTATCACGTCTTTTTTATAATTTATTTTTTCAAGCAGGGCCGCCAGCTCGTTAAGATTCCCCGCGTACGCCGCGGTAAACGCCACGCTCTCGCCCTTTTCCCCGGCCATGTCGAGCCCGTCGTTCCAATCAGCCCCTTCCAATAAAAAATTCCCGCGACCTCCGATTTTCGTGAAAGGCCTCTCGTGCTGCAATAAAACGTGCCCCAATACCGTGTCTATCCTATCGCTCTCAAAATAAGGCGCCTTTTCAAATAATATATCCTTATCCCCTGACTGGTTTATATAAAGATTCAGGGTCATAAAAGGCCAAACCCCGTGATCCATCCACACGCGGCTTATATTGTTCCTGTCGGAAACGAACTCCCCGTTTCTTTTTCCTATTATGGTGGCGTTGGAACCATCCGGCCTCACGCCTCCGAAATTATTTATCAGGATCCCCCTCGCGTCCCCCGGGCTTATCAATAAAAGCGTCAGGCAATCCTGCCACAGGTCTCTCCACCCTCTTCCGCCCCTTCCATAATCAAAGTCCGGCAGAAAAGAACATCCGAATATTTTCCTTAAAACCGGCTGGATCGAGACCCACCTCATCCACCTGTCAAAATTCTTGTCGTGGGTCGAAAAACGCGCGGCGCCCATCTTATCTGACCAGAATTTTTTATTCGCGCGCAATGAACGCTCTATCTTTTCCTGGGAATTGTACTTCAGGAAAACCTTCTCCGGCGCGCCCTTATCAACGATGCCCAGCGCCATGATATATCTGACTGTCTTGCCGGCCGGTATGACCGCCGCCCTGAACCTTATGGCCCCCATCGCCTCCTTGCCCTGGCGTGACATGCCTTGTTTTCCCGCGATGGGCGCGTTTTTAATCACGGCGGCGGGATTCGAGAGATTATTGCCTTCCCCGGTAAATTCCAAGACGGTCGGAAAGCTTCCCAGGGGCGCCTCGCCGTCTTCCCCGCAGCCTAAAACAAAATAAGACCTTTCATTCACCCTGTGGCCCCTTTCGTCAAAGGTCATGGAAGGCGTGACGATGACGCCGTATTTGCTCAGACGGATCCTGTTGAGAAGCGACGTCACGTGCCTGTGGTCGCGCAGGCTGTCGGCCGAACGGGCGTATATCGGTACGGCGGCCGTGGGGGTAACCCTCAATTTCTTTTTGGATATATTTGTTATCTCCACCAGCATCAATTCCACCGCGTCATCGGCGGCCGGGATAAAATTAAGCGATTCTATCCTGAGGCCGAGTTTTTTGTTGATCTTTATCGCCTTGTGCCATAACGCGCCCGCCTCCACTATGGACTCATCCGAGTCCAGGGAATTTAAGCACCATGCCCCGGCGCCTTCCACGTAAACCCAGAAATTCCTGCCATGCCTGGAATTATGCAGGTCGTCGGCTGACATGGGCAGGGTCAGAAAAGAATGCTGGCCCAGCTTTATGTCCCCTGACAGATTAGGCGTCACGGACGACATCAGGCCCGCCTCGTTGGCGAGCGGGAAATAAAGCCCGCTTATCCTGTGAGGGTTATCCGCGACAAACGTCCCGCTATCATCAACAAATCTCCATAATGTGTTAGGCATATTTCTCCCAGCGCAAGACCTCTTCAAGGGTCTTTTTTGGATGAGGCCCTTCCTTTTTTTCAGGGTATCCCACGGTCACCATGCTCACTAATCTGTATCCATCCGGCGCGTTGAGCGTCTTTTTGATCTCCCCGGCGTAATCTTTCTTGTCACCCGCCACCCAGCAGCCTCCCAGACCCAGCGCCTCTATGGCGAGAAGCATGTTTTCGGTGGCCGCCGAGCAGTCCTCTATGTAATACTTGGTGTCTTTTGAAAAAACAGCTATCAGGTGCGACGCGTCCTTGATGAAAGGGCCGTTCGGGCACATCACGCTTATCTTTTCCAGGGACCACCTGTCGGACGTGACAACGAATACCCACGGCTGTTCGTTTCTCGCCGTGGCCGCGAGGCGGCCCGCGTCCACTATCTTTTCGATCAGGTCCCGCGGGACCCCCTTTTCAGAATACACCCTCACGCTTTTCCTGTTTTTTATAACCTCGAAAAACTCCATGCGTTATCTCCTACGGGCTTGTTTTATTAAGATTCGCCGCGAATCTGCGTATTTGACTCACCTGCTTAACATAAGACGGCATCAGAAGTTCCGCGAATATTGTTTTATTGTGCCACAACGGGTCAAGACCCCTCTCGATAATCCCGGCCTTGACCAGGGCCGTGTAATCAAGCGTGCCCGGTATCGGGGAATAAGACGCCAGGACCGCCTTGGCGCCCAGCGAATTCACGAAAAATATGTCTTTCATCGTGTTTTCCATGTCAAGCCAGCCGGCGCCCATCAATATATACACGCCCAGATCGCTCTTATTGTAACCGGCCTCTTTTAAATTCCTGAGGGCGAGCTTCAAATCCTGATTGGTCACCTTCCCGCCAGTAAAATCCTGAAGGTCGCTGTCCGACGTCTCCAGCGACAGGCGCAGATCCCTGAAGTTCGCCTTTTTGAAAAGTTCCGCGAGCTCTTCGTCTATGTACCGCGCGTGCAGGCCGTTCGGCGTGTGAAACGTGAACGCCGCGCCCGAGGCCGCGACAAGCCGCAAAAACTTCTTGATGCCGTCCTGACTCCTGCACGTCAAGGCGTCATCATAAAACACGAGGCCATTGGTCCCAAAGGCTTTGTTATAATGCATCACCTCTTCAAACAAATCAACCGGGTCCCTCATCTCAAACCTCGGGCTCAATATCTTCGAGGCGCAGTAACTGCATTTAAAAGGGCACCCCGAGGTAAGCTGTATGGGCAGAATCTCTTTGTCCGCCAATAGATCATAGGCCGGATAAAAACCGGGCTCTAAAAAATACTTCTTCCCGACATAATCGCCCTTGCACACCATGTCCGCCCCGCTTGTCAGGACAGCGTGTTTATGGCAGAGCGTCGCGTAAATCCCTCCCAGGATAATCGGCGTTTTCCTGAATCTCTCTCTCAGAAATTTTATCGCCAATCGCACCCCGGGATACCAGTAAGTCATGCCTGATGTCACGAATATCTCGTCCACATCCTTTATCTCTTCCAGCTTCGATAAAAAATCGGACAGGCTTATGCCATACCTGAAATAAGGCCTTTCTATTGTTTTTAAAACCTCAGGGCATTCTATTTTTTCTTTTCTGATCTTTGAAAATCCGCGCTCATCCCTGCTCTTGGCGCATCCGGACAGGCAGTCCAACAGGCAAACCCGGTTCCCGTTCCTCCGCAGATATTCGCCCACGCGCAGAAGCCCGACCGGTTTCATGCCGAAATCGTAGGCGCTGAAATCATATATCCAGGGATTTACCAAAAGTATATTTTTCATGCTTCGGATTCTATAAATGGAATATTAATATGATGCCCTTCCGTATCATCATAACCGCTATCGCGGCCAGGAGAAGATTCGTGACTTTTGAGAGCGCGCGGGAACCCGCCTTTCCCAAAAGCCTCAGCAACGCGCCTGACAATGAAAAAATCACACCCGCCAGCAGGATATTCACGAGGACCGATATGAGCGTCGCGGATAACCCATATTCCCCTATTATCATCAGTGATGTCGTCAATACAGCCGGCCCGACAATGAGCGGCGTCCCAAGGGGCACAGCGCCCAATTCCTGGCTCGCGTATCTCGCGCCTCTGCCCGGGCCCATGATGTCGTTTATGGCTATATAAAATAATATCGAGCCGCCGGCGACCATGAAATCCCCCATGGTTATGCCGAGAACCCTGAAAATCGCCTTGCCCAAAAATATAAAACCAACCGCGAGACACGCGGCCGTAAGCATCGACTGGGTTATGATCCTGGATTTATCTTTGGCCCTCAGGCCTTCGGTGAGCGATACAAAAAGAGGCAGGACTCCCACGGCGTCAACCGCCACGAAGATAGGGATGAAGGCGAGCAGAATATTCGTAACCATATTCCCTCCTATTTGCGCTTGGCTATCCTTCTTATTCTCTTCTCTTGATCTTTTAACAAACCCTTGATGCTCTTTATTAAAAGATACGCGCGTATTTTGTTTGCCCTGAAAAACCCCCGGGCTTTTCTAGTTTCTTCCATTGGCTGTCGATCTCTCTGTATTTATTTTATTATAACCAGCCGCACAATGCAAGGGCGCTTATTGTCTTGGCGTCTGTTATCTTGCCGGACCTGAAAAATTCCCTCACGCGTCTTCTTGTAAACACGAATTGCTCTATGACCTCGTCTTTTTCCGGCGCGCGCTCTTTTTTCTCAAGCCCCTCGGCCTTGTATATTATTATCTTTTCCGTGGAATAGCCCGGCACAGGATAAATCTCGCCTAATTTAGTAAGCCGCCCGGCGGAATACCCTGTCTCTTCGATTATCTCGCGCCTCGCGCACGAGATGGGTCTTTCCCCCCTGCCGAGCGTGCCCGCCGGAAGTTCATATATATATGATTTTATCACGGGCCTTAACTGCCTTAGCATTATTATCTTATCTTTGGTTAAAAACGGCACAATAAGCGCGGCGCCCGGATGCTTGACTATCTCAAAATGCGCGAGGTAACCGTTAGGCAGGCGTTTTTTCTCGACCACCACGCGTAATAATTTTCCCCTGAAAGCGGCCTTCCCCATAAAATAAACATTTCCTTTTTATATGACACAATACTATCATACTCGAGGCGAAAATGATATAATAAAATCATGATTTACGACCCTTTCCAGAAAAAAGCCATCGATTACATAAAAGGAGGCTATTCTGTCATAGTATCCGCGCCTACCGGCTCCGGAAAGACGGCCATAGCCGAATACGTGATAAACGACTGCCTTCAAAACCGCACGAAGGTGATATACACCGCCCCGATAAAGGCCCTTT
>JBAZOA010000081.1:0-5005 GCA_041648935.1 Candidatus Omnitrophota bacterium
GGGCCAGGAATTCAGGATACTCGTGTTATCTGACCACGCGACCCCCTTGGCCATCAGGACCCACGCCAGGGACAATATATGTTTCGCCATGTACGGGACAGATATAGAGCAAGATGAGATAACTCGTTTTAACGAGAAAGACGCCCGTCTCTCCAAATTCCGCGTTGACAAAGGCCACGAATTAATGGAATTTTTCATAAGATAGGCTTTTTCCCCTTCGTTAAGTTGACACATGAGTAATACTCCTTTTGTCAACTTAGACTGTTTACAGCCCCTTTTATTTGTGGTAAAATCGATAAAAATAGCTGTTTTTTCTTGTATTTGGCTTATAAATGCTTATAATATATGAGTTATTATAGTTAAAGAAGGGGAGAGTCATAACATGAGGTCGTTGATAGTTCAGAAATACGGCGGCAGTTCAGTCGCCAATGTGGACAGGATTAAAAACGTGGCGAGCCGCATAGCCAGGTATAAAAAGTCAGGCCATCAGGTCGTCGTGGTGGTTTCCGCTTTAGGGGATACCACGGATGATTTATTGGAATTGGCCGCGGGTATAAACGAGGAGCCGAACGAGAGAGAGGTAGACATGCTGATTTCCACGGGAGAGCAGGTTTCCGTGGCGTTGTTGGCAATGGCGGTGCACAAGCTCGGCGTGGACGCCATATCCCTTACGGGAGGCCAGGTAGGCATCATTACCGATCGTTCCCACACGAAGGCGAGGATCCTGAAGGTCAGCGCTGACAGGATACGGGATGAGTTGAAAAAGGGGAAGGTCGTGATAGTGGCGGGATTCCAGGGCCTGAATCCTGACAATGAGATCACCACCCTCGGCAGGGGCGGTTCAGACATGACAGCGGTCGCGATAGCGGCGACGCTCAAGGCGGATACATGCGAGATCTACACGGACGTGGAAGGGGTTTACACCGCGGACCCCAGGATCGTGAAAGACGCCAGAAAGCTTTCGCGGGTAAGTTACGAGGAGATGTTGGAATTGGCTTCCCTGGGCGCGCAAGTCATGCAGGCGAGGTCCATGGAGGTGGCGAAGAAATTTTCAGTCCCCCTGCACATAAGGTCGAGTTTTTCCTATAAAGAAGGGACTATCATATCGAAGGAGGTCAAGGCAATGGAAGACGTTCTGGTCAGCGGAGTCACCGCGAATAAAAGCGAGGCGAAGGTTACCTTGTGCGACGTGCCTGATAAACCAGGCGTCGCCGCGAAGATCTTTGAATACATAGCAAAAAAAGACATAAACGTCGACATGATCATCCAGAATATAAGCATGAGAGGCCATACGGACATGTCTTTTACCGTGCCCCTGTCCGAGTTGAATAAAACAAAAGCGGTGATGGGCAAGATAGTCAAGGACGTGAACGCGAAAGGGGTTGTCTATAACAGCGAAATGGCGAAGGTCTCCATAGTGGGCATTGGCATGAAAACCCATTCCGGCGTCGCCGCCAAGATGTTCGGGGCCCTGGCTTCAAAGAGGATCAATATAGACATGATATCCACGTCGGAAATCAAGATATCCTGCGTGATAAGCAAGAAATCCGCGGATGACGCGGTAAGGATACTTCACAGGGCGTTCGGCCTTAGTTGAGGCCAGAGGTGTTTATGCGTGAAATCAAGTTATACGATACGACTTTGAGAGATGGTTCGCAGGGCGAAGGCGTTTCTTTCACCGTGACCGACAAGATAAAGATCGCCAGGAAGCTGGATGAGCTTGGTATTCATTACATAGAAGGCGGATGGCCCGGCTCAAACCCGAAAGACATGGAGTTTTTTAAAAACGTGAAGGCCATGAAATTCAGGAATTCCAGGATGGTGGCTTTCGGGAGCACCATGCGGCCCAGGATAAGCGCGTCCGAAGACGATAACCTGCGGGCATTGATAAAATCAGGCGTGAGCATCGCGGCCATATTCGGGAAGACGTGGGATCTGCATGTCACGGATGTCCTGAAGATACCTCTCCAGGAAAATTTGCGCATGATAAAAGAATCAGTCGCTTTCTTAAAGGCGAAAGGCCTTACTGTTTTTTATGACGCCGAGCATTTCTTTGACGGTTATGTCCATAACAAGGGTTACGCGCTGGAGACACTGTGTTCCGCGGTTGAGGCTGGCTGCGACGCGGTGATATTGTGTGATACTAACGGAGGCATGATCACTTCCGAGCTGGCGACTATTGTCAGGGCCATCATAAGCGAAGTAAACGTCCCCGTAGGGATACATACGCATAATGACGGCGCCATGGCGGTCGCGAACAGCGTTGCCGCCGTGGAGGCGGGATGCGGGATCGTCCAGGGCACCATGAATGGTTACGGGGAGAGATGCGGAAACGCGGACCTCTGCGCCATAATCCCGAATCTGCAGTTAAAGATGGGATATAATTGTCTTTCCAGGGCCAGGCTCAAGGATCTCACGGAGGCGTCCAGGTACGTGGATGAGATTTCGAATATGAAACCGCAGGATAATCAGCCTTTTGTGGGCAGGAGCGCCTTCGCGCATAAAGGCGGAGTGCACATAAACGCGGTGATGAAAAACCCGGTTACTTATGAGCATGTCAAGCCTGAGGAAGTGGGGAACCACAGGAGGATACTCGTATCCGAACTTTCAGGCAAGACGAGCATTATTTTAAAGGCGAAGGACATGGAGCTGGATTTGACCAAAGACGATCCCAAGACAAAGAGGATACTGCGTCTGATCCAAAACCTGGAGAACGAGGGTTATTGCTTTGAGACAGCGGACGGCTCTTTTGAGCTCCTGATGAAAAAGGAACTCAGTAAGTATAAGCCGTTTTTTGAACTCGAGGGATTCAAGGTGAATATAGAGAAGAGGGAAGACAATACCCTGGTCTCGGAGGCCACGATAAAGCTGAGGGTTAACAAAAAAGAAGAGCATACGGCGGCGGAGGGCGATGGGCCCGTGAACGCCCTGGATAATGCCCTGCGCAAGGCATTGAAAAAGTTTTATCCAGCGCTTTCCAAGATGCGCCTGTCTGATTTTAAAGTCAGGGTGCTGGATGAAAAGGTGGGCACGGCCGCGAAGGTAAGGGTGCTCATTCAATCCGAAGACGGCAAGAATTCCTGGGGCACTGTCGGCGTGTCTGAAAATGTCATAGAGGCAAGCTGGCAGGCGCTCGTGGACAGCGTGGAATATAAACTATTAAAAGATGCCCGCCATGAGAGACATTCCTCCTAGATATAATCCGAAAGAAGTCGAAGATAAGGTTTACTCCCGATGGGAAAACAAAAATCTATTCCACGCGGAACCAACCTCGTCTAAAAAACCGTTCAGCGTAGTTATTCCCCCTCCGAATGTTACCGGGATACTGCACATGGGACACGCCCTTAATGACACCATCCAGGATATCCTAATAAGATGGAAGAAGATGCAGGGTTTTGATTCTTTGTGGATGCCGGGGGTTGATCACGCCGGCATCGCCACGCAGAACGTCGTGGAGAAAAAACTCGCGAAGGAAGGCAAGACCAGAAATGACCTGGGAAGGGAAAAATTTTTAGAAGAGGTTTGGAAATGGCGCGAGGAGTACGGCTCCACGATAATAAGGCAGTTGAAAAAACTAGGGGCATCCTGCGATTGGGACCGTACGCGTTTTACGATGGACGAGGCATATTCAGAGGCCGTGAAAGAGGTCTATATCAGGCTGTGGAACAAGGGATTGATATATCAGGGTGATTATATAATTAATTGGTGTCCAAGGTGCCAGACAGCCCTCTCCGACGAGGAAGCGCCGCACGTAGACGCGGAGGGAAAACTATACTATATAAAATATCCTTTTAAAGAGGGTGAAGGGTTAAGCGCGAAGGACGAAGGCGTAGTGGTGGCGACGACGAGGCCCGAGACGATGCTGGGCGATACCGCGGTGGCCGTCAACCCGAAAGACAGGAGATATAAGAAATTCATAGGTAAAAAATTGATATTGCCTTTAATGGGGCGCGAGATACCCATAGTGGGAGATGATTTCGTGGATAAAAAATTCGGCACGGGCGCGGTAAAGGTAACGCCGGCGCACGATCTCAATGATTTTGAGATAGCCGGACGGCATCATGAATTACGGGTCATCAATGTGATGAATCCTGACGCTACCATGAATGAGAACGCGGGGCGTTTTAAGGGAATGGACAGGTTTAGGGCCCGCGAGGAGATAGTAAAAGAACTGCGGGAGAAGGGATTATTGATAAAGATAGAACCGCATAAACACGCGGTGGGGCATTGTTACAGATGTCATACAGCCGTGGAGCCGTATCTGTCGCGGCAGTGGTTCGTGAAGATGAAGCCGCTCGCGGGACCGGCGATAGAAGCGGTCAAAAGCGGAAGGATCAAGTTTTATCCCAAGAGATGGACAAAGGTGTATTTGAATTGGATGGAGAATATACGGCCCTGGTGCATTTCGAGACAGATATGGTGGGGGCACAGGCTGCCGGTTTGGTATTGTCTGGATTGCAAGAAAGGGGTGGTCGCTTCCAAGGAGAGGCCCGTGAAATGCGGGGCATGCGGATCCGGCAACCTAAAACAGGATGAGGATGTCCTGGATACGTGGTTCTCGTCGTGGTTATGGCCTTTCGCGACAATGGGCTGGCCCGACAAGACAAGGGAATTGGGATATTTTTATCCCACGTCTGTATTGGTCACGGCGCCGGAGATATTATTTTTCTGGGTAGCGAGGATGATAATGGCGGGCCTTGAATTCATGGGAGACATACCTTTCAGCGATGTTTATCTGCATGGTACGGTAAGGGACCTGACAGGCAAGAAGATGTCAAAGTCGCTGGGCAATATAATAGACCCCCTGGACATAATAAACGAATTCGGCGCGGACGCGCTGAGGTTTAGCATTATAGCGATAACGGCCAGCGGCCAGGATGTATTTCTGGCGAGGGAGAAATTTGAGTTGGGGAGGAATTTCGCGAATAAGATTTGGAACGCATCAAGATTCGTATTGATGAATATTGAGCCGGATGCCGGACACCCCTCGGCCGCGCCGGCGCCT
>JBAZOA010000082.1:0-4916 GCA_041648935.1 Candidatus Omnitrophota bacterium
CGGCTACATTTTTTGTCTTTATGAAAGCGGGCGTCGTGGAAGTAATGCCGACCACATCGGGCGATTCCTCCTTGATCTTCCTGAAAAGCTCATCAAAAGAAATGCCTATGGCGCAATCGACGATCTTGACCTCCAGGCCCATCTTTTCCAGGGTCGCCGCGATATAGGCTATGCCCAGCGGAGGCACTATATTAAGGACCTTCTGTATGCTCTTTGTCCTGCCCACGGATTCTTCTTCTCTCTCAAAAGGAGGATTTATCAATAACACCTTGGTCATTTTGACTCCCAGTAATAACCGCACTCCCCGCTGACGCCCGACATCTCCTTGTCCTTTTCGTCTATGGGGAAGACCCTGCAGAAAAAAGGCTGCGAGGCGTAAAGCGCGCAATTCCCATCCTTGAGATGGCGGCACCCTGGCGTGTTCAAAAAACAGCACAGACCGCACGCCTTGCATTGCCCCTTGCGTCTCAACAAAGAAACTATGGTATAACGCGGCCTGAAATACACGAGCCACCTGTGCCTGAGCCCGGAAAGCAGGACCACGAAAAAATTAACCTTTTTACGGCTGTCTTTCAAATCCGCTCCTGTAAAATATAAGCCTGAAGGTCGTGGCTATGTATTTCCAGCCGCGCCTGAGGTAATCGGATAAACTGACGCCTGTCTTGGAGAGGCCTTCTCTTCTCGGCCGCCACACATACGGGATCTCCACGACGTGATAGTTCATCTTCAGGGCCCTGTAAATAAAATCGATGAAATACTCTCCGTAATCGCCCCTCAGCCTGATCTTATCGAAAATCTCTTTTCTGGCGACAACAAAACCGCTCGTGTAATCCCTGAAACGGTGATCGAGCACGATCTGTATGAATAAGTTCATAACCCTGCTTAACACGACCCCGGAAAACGTGTCCGAGGGATCCCTGTCCCTGCTCCTCCACGCCCCGCCCAGGACAAAACGCGAACCAACGGCTATGTCATAATCGGCTTTTATGAGTGACAGGAGCACGGGCAGATACTTGGGCGGCATGGAAAAATCGCAATCCATCCAGCCGACCACGTCTCCCGTCGCCAGCTCTATGCCTCTCCGGATGCTCATGGTCAGGCCGCGGTCCTTTATCCTCTTTTCCAGGCGCAAAAACGGGAACCTGCCTGTCCTTATCATGTCTTCCACGGCCCTGGCTGTCCCATCAGGGGAATCGTCATCCACGACTATCACTTCATGGACGTCTTCCAGCGCCTCCCCTATCGCGATTATCAGCGGCTGGATATTCTCGGCCTCGTTGTATGTCGGGAGGATCACGGATAATTTATTTTTCATGAAACAACCCCTTCAGGGCCCTAGACACGTGCTTTATCTGGATGTCTGTTACGGCCTGTCCGCTGGGGAGATAAAAACCAGCCCTCGCTATCATCTCCGTGACAGGATAGGTCTCTTTTTTAAAAAACCCCATTTCGTGAAAAACCGGCTGTTCGTGCATCCCTATGAAAAACGGCCGCGTGTCCACGCCCATGTCTTCCAGCGCCTTCATTATCTTATAAGAAGGCCAACGGGCGAATTCTTTTGTTTTTAACGACCGCCAGCCATCTTGAAACCAGGCCGAGCTCTTTCTGTTTTCCCGCAGCAGCACGGCGTACATCCATATGACATTCCTGGCCCATTTCCGCTCCGCGGGCAATTGAAGCGGCAGGCCTTTTAAACATCCCGAATATTTTCTCGCCATCTCAATCTTGCGTTTTATGGTCTTGTCTATGCGCTCCAACTGTCCGAGACCGATAGCCGCCTGCGTGTTTGTCATCCTGAAATTATGGCCTATCTCCTCGTGCAGGAACCTCGGAGATTTCAGGAAACAAAGATTGCGGTGGCCGCGCAGGCGCTCCGCTAATCTGTCATCGGAGGTCAGGACCATGCCGCCTTCGCCGGTAGTGATATTTTTATTGGCGTAAAAAGAAAAACACGCGAGATGGCCGAAACCGCCGCATTTGCGCCACGCGTCAGCCTTTTTGCTGAAATATTCCGCGCCGTGTACCTCCGCGGCGTCCTCTATGACCAGCAGGCCGCGTCTCTCCGCGATATCCATTATGGGATCCATATCGCAGGCATGCCCGTAGATATGGACCGGCATGATCGCGGCCGTACGGCCCGTTATCTTTGACTCTATCTGGCTGACATCCATGCAATATGTCTCAGGATCGCAATCCACGAGCACAGGCACGCACCCGCTCCTGGTTATCGCCTGGGCGCAGGAGATAATAGTAAAACTCGGAAGTATTATCTCGCTGCCCGCGGGAAAACCGCACGCCTCCACGGCCAATTCCAGCGCGGCTGTCCCGTTACAGACCCCCACCCCGTATTTCTGCCCGCAGTATTCCGCCCAGCGGGATTCAAACCTGTCCAGGTAGTCCCCTGATGAGGATATCCAGCTGGTCCTGACGCAGTCTGAAACATACTTCAGCTCATTTCCGGATAAAAGCGGCTCGTTGACCGGTATGAATTTTCCTTTATCTTTTTTTCTTCTTTTCGACATAAGACGAGAGAAATCTTTCTTTTTCGTGAGGCCCTATGTACGGGCCCTGTTTTATCTCCAAAAACACGCTATGCTCATGAAAATGAAATCCATGCCCACCGGACACCAGTATCAATACGTCACCTGCCGCGAGATCCCGGCTTTTTATGTATTTTTTCTCCTGAGAATAAAAATCTACCCGCACGCGGCCTTTCTTGAGAATCAATACCTCGGAAGTCCCCCTGAGCGCCCGGGGGAACTCGTGATGTATATGCGCGTCTATCTCCTGATCCTTATCATATACGATAAAACCGACCTGTTGTTTGAACGCGTCAGGGGTAATAAACTCTGTTTTTTTTGGAGCATACGTGCCTTTTATGATAATCGCCAGCAATTTCCCTTTATGCGCTATTCTCTCTTTCATAATTTTCTCCTTAGTTGACACTCAAGCAATACTCCTTTTGTCAACTTAGCATAACGGCCTTGAACACTTCCTCCACAGAAATGCCGTCCAGACACTTTTTGGTGCCGCAGTCGGACAACTTAAACTTCCTGTAACAAGGCCTGCATTCCGCGTCTGACTTGATAACCACATTACCAGCCCTCAACGGATACGGTCCGTAAACCTTTTCATCTGTGGGCCCAAAAATAGATACGGTATTAACCCCCTGGCTTGTCGCCAGATGCAGCAATCCGCTGTCATTACACATTACGACCGCGCATCTCTTCATTAAAGCGGCTGCCTGTCTCGCGGTAGTCTTCGGCGCGGTTATGACACCTTTGGCGCCGCGCCCCTCTATCTCTTTTATCAAATCCTCTTCTCCTGGACCCCATAATAAAACAACCTTCGCGCCGCCCCGCTCAGAGATATCCTTCGCCAATTCCTTAAACTTTTCAACAGGCCACCTTCTCATGCCCATCTTTTTAGATCCGAAACTCATGCCTCCGCCCGGGGCGACGCATATCAGCCTGTCTTTTCCGCCTATGCCTGAATTTTTTAAAAAATTATCTACGTATTCCTTATCCTCGGATGTGGTCACCAGGACCATTTTCCGGTTCAAGGATTCTCTATCCGGCGGCCCCGCTAACCGCATGAGGTCCAAGTAATATTCCGCCACGGGCTTATCGTTAAATCCATCGAAAGGAACGCGGTAATTTAAAAACCTTCCCCTGTTCTTATAATCAAACCCCCTCCTGTCTTTTATCCCCACCAACCAGCACAGAAAGGCGTATTCTTTCCCGAGCGACAGATCAAACACCAAGTCAAACTTTTTTTTCTTTACCATCCCCCAAAAATCAAGAAATTTTCCCGCCGCGCCAATCTTCGAGGTCTTCCACAAAAATCTGTACTCATCCCTCTCGAATACAAATACCTCATTTATGGCCGGATTCGTGATCAGGATGTCGCGCGTCTTTAGATTACATATATAAGCTATATATGAGTCAGGGTATAACTTTTTTAACGCGGAAACCAAGGGGGTAGAAAATAACACATCCCCTATGCCAAACGGGTTTATAACCAGTATATTCTTAGCCATTTAGATTAATAATATATCATAAAAAGAAAAGATTATCCATAATTTATTAATCCTTGGTTGACACACGAGTAATACTCCTTTTGTCAACTTAGACTATACTTTTAGCATATAAATACAAAAGACAGATGAAATTATTATACTTATTACAAAAATATGCTATAATATCTCATCATGAAAATATTACCCATGGATATTAAAAAATGGTCCGAATCGCTGCCGAAATGCGTGGATTCGCTCTATGCCTCGAATTTTAAAGATGAAGGCGTTTCGCCGTTCGAAAAGACATTGAACGGGCTCCTGACCGCGAATTTCACGCTGTGGGGATACGAGGACGAGGCGAGGCGCAGGGACGTGGATGACAGGTACATCGCCGATTTAAAAAGAAACATCGACAGGGAAAATCAAAAAAGAAACGACATCATAGATAAGTTGGATTCCATGCTGAGGGAAGACGTCGAGAAAACATTAAAAACCATCGACCGGTCCCTGCCGATGAATTCGGAGACCCCGGGCAGTATCTTCGACAGGATAATCATACTGGGGCTCAGGTCCCATAACCTGAAAAAAGAGATTGAGCGCAAAGACGCTGACAGCGCGCATGTCGAAAGATGCTCTTTGATGCTCAAACAGGTGAAAGAACGCTTCTCCGACCTGACAGGATGCCTGGAAGAATTGCTGGGAGATATATATTCCGGCAAGAAAAAAATCAAATCCTACAAACAGCATAAACTCTACAACGACCCCGAATTAAACCCTTCCCTGCGCAGATAAGACAGACAGAAATTCCCTGGCCGTATTTTCCCACGTAAAAACCCTGGCCCTTTCCATCCCCCTCTTCACAAGGCCCCGCCTGAGATCCTCATCCCTTCTCCTCCTC
>JBAZOA010000083.1:0-4913 GCA_041648935.1 Candidatus Omnitrophota bacterium
ATCTCTTCCGCTATGGCGATCACTATCCTGACGAATTGATCGGAATGTGTGTAGGTGTTGGGCGATTTGGTGTCCAGGAGCGCCGCCAGGGATTTTATGCTGCCGTAAGCCATCTTTTCCTGTTCTTCGTACATCTGCGCGTTTTTTATGGCGATGACGGCCTGTTCCGCGAGCGTGGCCAGTATCTCCATTTCGAACTTATCAAAGGCGGCGCTGCTTGTCTTGTCTCTGGCGCTTATGACCCCGATGATGTCTTCTTCTATCAGCGGCACGCATATCAGGTTCCGCGAGAGGTAGGCCTTGCCTGTCTTGGCGACCTTTCCTTCCACGTGGTTACCTACGCGTATCCGGCGGTATTTCTTGAAGCCGTTGCCGGTGTTATTCTCGAGGTCGATTATCGCCTTTGGCATGAGGTATTTTTTTGAATCATCCAGGAGCATTATGGAGCAATGTTTTGACCTCATGACCTGAAGTGTCAGGCGCGCGATCCTCTCTATCAATTCGTCCATGTTCAGCGTGGAGCTCAAAAGCCTGTGTATGGTGTGTATGGTGGAAAGGGCTATGGCCCTCGGCCTTATGGTGTCGTAAAGCGTGGCCAGCTCCTGTTCTTTCTGAAATTCTTTCAGCGCCAGGTCGATAAAGGATTTTAATAATTCGACGATCTTCTCCTGCGGTTCTTGTTTCAGGTGCGACAGCAGCGCGTAACCATAGGTGTTGTCTCCCTGCGCCACGGGAAGCAGCAGGCACATCTTGCCGCACGAGCACTTTACGAACCCGGATTTTTTCGATAGGCGGATGTGTCTCTTGGTCTTTTCGATCGGGGCGCCTTTTGAGTCGAGGAAGCCGCATTCCTCCGCGTCTATTAGGTCGTGACATACGTTTTTTAACGCGGCAATCCCGCCGCTCCTGGAAAATTTTATTAAAAATTCTTTTTTTTCAGACTCTTTCATATGGGTCGAATAATTTTTTGTACTCGTCGAGGGCGTATCTGTCCGTCATCCCGGCGATGTAATCGCATATCACCCTTTGCCCGCCCCATTTTTTGATCTTTTGCTGATCTGAGGGCGGCAGCTGCCCGGGTTTTTCCATGTATACGTTAAACAGGTCCATTATAAACCTTTTGGCCTTGTCAGCCATCCGCATTACCCTGAAATGATGATACAGGTTTTTTGTCAGGAATTCGCGGAATTCCTTTCTCTTGTTCAACATCTCCCTGGAAAAAGAGATAATCCTTTTGCGGCATCTTTTCACGTCCGAGCCGTCTTTTATGCCTTCGTTTTTTATGTTTTTTTCGGAGGTTTGCACCAGGTCTTCTATCTGAACGTCTATGAGCCGCCGGATGATCTGATATTTTTTTATCTTATCGTTTATATCCGGGCATTTCTTCTTCACGTAAGACGACGCCTCTTTCCATAAAGTCAGGGCCAGCAGGTCTTTTTCCTCTATGAGGCCTGAGGTCAGGCCGTCGTCTATATCGTGGTTATCGTAGGCGATCTCATCGCTCGCGTCAACTACCTGGGTTTCCAGGCTCGGAGACGCCTTTGGATCCAGTTCTATGAGGGGTTCGGCCTTGTCAAACATGGTGGTGTGCTTGTTAATACCCTCTCTGACCTCCCACGAAAGATTCAGCCCGGGGAAGTCTGGATATCTTTGTTCCAGCTCATCCACGACCCTTAATCCCTGCAGGTTGTGGTCAAAGCCGCCCTTGTCTTTCATCAGGGAACGCAGCGCGTCCTCTCCGGCGTGGCCGAAAGGCGGATGTCCTATATCATGCGAGAGCGCGATGGCCTCCACCAGATCTTCGTTGAGCCGCAGCGTCCTGGCTATGGATCTCGCGATCTGGCTTACCTCCATGGTATGGGTCAGTCTGGTCCTGTAATAATCCCCTTCGTGGTTTACAAAGACCTGTGTTTTATATTCCAGTCTCCTGAAGGCCGTGCTGTGTATGATCCTGTCCCTGTCTCTCTGGTAAACAGACCTGTACTTGGGTTCCGCCTCTGGATGCTTTCTTCCTTTTGTGTCTTTGCTGTGCATCGCGTACGGGGCCAGGATTTGCTTTTCTCTTTCTTCTATGTCTTTCCGAGTAAACACTTATGTAGCTCCTCCAGCGACTGCGGCACGACCTTGGTCTTTCCGATAACAGGCATGAAGTTGGTGTCGCCTTCCCATCTGGGCACTATGTGGACATGGATATGATCTTTGTATCCCGCGCCCCCCACCCTGCCCGTGTTTATGCCTATGTTAAAGCCGTGCGGTTTTAATTTTTTCTCCAGCAGGATTTGCATTTCCCGCGCGAGCATCATCATATCCGTTAACTCGGCGTCAGACAGGCCTTTCAGGTCGCTGACGTGCCTGCGCGGACTGACCATCACGTGTCCATTATTATATGGGTATATATTTAGCATGGCAAATGATAATTTTGTTTTCTTTATCACGAATTTGTCCGCGTCTTTTTTGTTTTTCAGGCAGAATATGCAGCCTTTTATTTTATTGATCCGCACGAAACAGCTTCTCCATGGCGCCCAGAGTTTATCCATTCGTCCCTCTTTATAAATCCATAGTTTTCGTTTACAGCCTAAAACTTACGACTTAAAACTGTCATAGCTTGCATATCCTGGCACTTATCTTTCCCTTGTCGATCTCTATGATCCCATACGACCTGTACGGCGTGAACACGGTATCGGTCGCGCTGCCGGGGTTAAAAAACAGCGTGCCGTCCACGTAATCGTTCATGGGAACGTGCGAGTGCCCGAATATTATTATATCAGGTTTCTGCTGAATGAATTCATTTTTTAAGAGTTCCACGAGTTTATCCGGGTGGCCGTATCCGTGCATGATTCCTATTTTTTTGCCGCACGCCTCCAGCGTCTTTTTTTCCGGCAGGGCGGATTTTAATTTTTGGGGGTCCATGTTGCCGTAGACCGCCTCTACTTTCGCTATTTTTCCCAGTTCTTCCAAGACGCATTCGTCCACCAGGTCCCCGGCGTGAATCAGGAGTTCACAGCCTTTCAGGCCCTTTAGTAATCCCTGCGGCAATTCACAGCATTTTATGGGTATGTGCGTATCCGATATGACGCCTATTTTCATGATCACCTGGTTATGTGTGGTTTTCCGTATAGCTCCATCAGCACGTTCAGTTCGCCTATGTTCCATGTCCAGAACTTCGCCTCTTTTGCCATGAGGTACGCGTTCTCGTTTATCCCGGAAAACGCTATTATTATGCCCTTGTTTATCCTGCTGCTGCGTTTTTCCGCTTTAGCCTTATTGATGATTTCAGAGACATCGTTTTCCGTCACCCTGTTGTTTCTGATGGTGCAGAGCCATCTCTGGCTCTCGCCGCAGGCGAGTATGTCAGTGCCTTTGTCGGAAGATTCCTCTATCTTTTTGACCTCGGAGAACGATACGAATTTATGTTTCTTTCCGTTCAGTTGTATCACGTCGTTTTTAAAAAGTCTGAATAGTTCCATTATCCTCAGGGAACATTCTTTCTCGAACTCCTCCACGAACGCGCGCAGTTTATCGGAAATGTCTTTTCTGAATTCCGTTTCTTCTATCTCCTCGTCCATGCTGAAAGACGCCAGTTTTTTCAAGTATACCGAGTGGAGCCAAAAATGAAACAAGGTGTCCTTGAAGCGGTACAACACGCCGTTGCGCGTTATCACATCCGTCTCTATCATCCTGTTCAATATCTTTGACGCGTCTCTCGGCTGAAGCCTGGAAGACCTCGCTATGTCCTGCTGTTTTTTGTTTTCGCACGAAAGCGCCAACAGCACAGTTATGGATTTTGACAATAATTTTTCATCGGATATCCTGGATAACAGCCCCGCGAAATGCTGGTTTATGAGGCCTCTTTTTTTAAACATGGTCTCGGCGCACGCGTGTTCTATGAGTCGGTTGTAGTCGTCTCCCGGAAGTTTCCTGGCGAGGACCGCCCTTTCAATCTCGTCGCATATCAACCGCATATAAAAAGGCCTATTGCCCGCGAGAGACGCTATGAAATCGAGATGCGCCTGCGGCAGCGATACGGCCCTCGTGTTGTCTTTGAGGAACGCCCTGCTGGCGTCCGCGTCAAATGGAACGAGGAATATCTTTTCGAAGTTCCCGAATAGGAGAGATAGTTTTTCGCCCAGGAGCCGCTGCGCCAGCGTGTGCCTTGAGCTCAGAAAAAGATACATGGTGTCTTTTTGTATCATTATCTTCTTCGCGAGGATGCCGAATGGGTTCTTCAGCGCGAAATTATCGATATTGTGAAATTCGTCCAGTATCAGCACGCATCTCTTCCTTGTCTCCTCAAAAAGGGCGGACGGTATATCCATCATGAAGGAAAACGCCTCTTCGGCCTTGTTTTTTTCTATATCCTGCAGCACCCTTATGCACAGCTGCGCCGTCCTAGGGAATTTTCTCGCCAGGTTTTCTATGGCGAATACGGTATCCTGGGTTGAATCAGGTTTTAACAGCAGTGATAATACGGATTTTATGAATCTCTGCGCGCAGAATTCAAAGGGTTCCATCTTTATCTCAAGGTACAGATATGCAAGGGAGTCTTTTTTAATGGATTCCGACATGAGCAGGTTCTTTATGAGCGAGGTCTTGCCGATGCACGGTTCCCCTATGATGGCTATGTTCTGCCTGTAGCCGTCGGCAAAGGAATTGATCCTGTGGGTCAGGGTATTCAGTATGTTTTCGCGTTCGTTTGGCATAAATTAGTCTGTCCCTCGCGACATATATTTAACATTATGGTCGCTCGGGACTCATCCGCCTTTGGCGGATTCGGAGCGGGTGATGGGAATCGGCTACTTCGCCCTCGCGGATTGCTCGGGCTGCGTAGTCTCACCTCGCTTTGCTGTCGGCCGCCGATTGCGGCCTTTTCCTCGCTATTCGCTCGGCGCTCGCTCGTTTCGATTCCCATTTAA
>JBAZOA010000084.1:0-4714 GCA_041648935.1 Candidatus Omnitrophota bacterium
CGCCATCACGCCCTCCTCTCCTGAGGTCAAACCTCGGTTTTATCTTCTATGGGTATCTTTTTCAACAGGTACAGCGTTATCAGGACTATCACGGCCGCCGTCCATCCGGCTATATAAAAGCCGCATCCGACGGAAAGACCTATGCCTGAAACGGCCCACAGGCTCGCCGCGGTCGTAAGGCCCTTGATTGATTCGCCGGAACGGATGATGGTCCCCGCCCCGAGAAAACCGATACCGGTGACTACGCCGGCGGCTATCCTGGCCGGATCAACGGGCGCCTTGCCCATGTAGGCCTCGAAGATGTAGATGGAAACCAGCATTATGAGCGCCGATCCCACGGATACCAATATGTGAGTCCTGAGTCCGGCTATTCTTCTGTTATGGCTTTCCCTTTCAATGCCTATCATGCCTCCTAATAAAGCCGCCGCTAACAACCTCACCACCACCTGGGTATTATTGATCATAAATTCCTCTCCTTAGCTGATACGCCAATCCAGCCACCATCGCGGCGTTATCCGAACATAAATTCAACGGAGGAAAATAAACTTTAAGCCCTCTCATCTTTGATTCTATCTGAAATTTTTCTCTCAGCCTGGAATTCGCGCTGACCCCGCCGCCTATCACCAGGGTTTTTATCTTGTGTCTTTCCATCGCCCTTATGGAATTTTCCACTATCACGTTCAGCGCGGATTCCTGAAAGCTCGCGCAGATGTCTTTTATGTCGTGAGCCGTGAGCCGCGAGCCGCGCGCTTTAACATGATACAATACCGCGGTCTTCAATCCGCTGAAACTGAAATCCAGGCTGTCTTTTACCGGCCTGCAGGTAAATCTTATCGCCGAGGGGTTGCCTCTCTTGGCGAGCTTATCTATTAATGGTCCCCCCGGATACCCCAGGCCAAGGATCTTCGCCACTTTATCGTATGCCTCGCCTACCGCGTCATCCACCGTATCTCCCAGGACCTTGAATTCATGAAATCCCCTGACTAGATAAAGGCGTGTATGGCCGCCTGATATCGCGAGCCCCACAAAAGGGAATTCCGGCCTCTTGACCTCCATCAAAGAGGAATAAACGTGCGCCTTGACATGATCTATCAAGATCAGGGGGGCGCATAGCGCGTAAGACATGGCCTTCGCGCAGGAAATCCCGATTAACAGCGCGCCGGGCAGGCCCGGACCCTCGGTCACCGCGACAGCGTCAATATCACTGATTGACACCCGGCTTTCTTTCAGGGAGAGCGCCGCCACCTTGTCAATATTCTCCGCGTGATGCCTTGTCGCGATCTCAGGCACTACGCCGCCGAACTTTTTATGATACCTGAGGCTGGACGAGATAACATTCGACAGTATCTCCCGCCCATTTCTCACGACGCTCGCCGCCGTCTCATCGCAGGACGTCTCTATCCCGAGTATTAACATGTATAAATCCCATTGTTATTTCCCGCTATATATTATTATGCCCTTCAGCACATCCACGGCCCTCAGGAGCTGATTATCCAGCTCCTTTCTCTTTTTCTCCGCCGCCTTTTCGTTCTCGGTCTTTTCTTTCTCGTTCATCAGCGTGTCAAAGACGTCCATCTCATCCTCGACCTCTTTGTCTTTTTTTAACGGTTCTTCGAATTCAACCACGATGTCAGGCGCTATGCCTTCCCCGTGTATGGACCTGCCGTTAGGGGTAAAATACTTGCTGGTCGTGAGCCTGACCGCCGATCCGTCCGACATCGGAATGACAGTTTGCACCGAACCCTTGCCAAAACTCTTCGTGCCCAGCGCTATGGCCCTTTTGTGATCCTGAAGCGCCCCGGCCACGATCTCTGACGCGGACGCGCTGCCGTCGTTTATCATGACCACCATTGGGTAATTTAGATGATTGTTTTTGTTTTTTGACCTGAATTCGATGTTCTGGTTTTCAACGCGCCCCTTCGTGGAGACAACGACCTTACCTTCCTCCAGGAACTTACCCGCCACGTCAACCGACACGTCCAGGAGTCCGCCCGGATTATTCCTCAGGTCCAATATGAGCCCCTTCAGGCCTCCCGCCTCTAATTTCTTGAGGGCGTCGCTCAGATCCTTGGGCGTATTTTCCTGGAATTCAACAAGACGTATGTATCCGATCCCCGGTTCTATTATTTCCGCTTTTTTTATGCTGTCTATCTTTATTATCGACCTCGTTATGCTGAAATCCAGGAGTTTTTTCTCCGACTCTCTCAGCACAACTATGCTTACCGTGGTGCCCGGTTTTCCCCTTAATTTTTTAACGGCCTCCACCAGGCTGAGGTCTTTCGTTATCTCGTTATTTATCTTGACGATCTTGTCGCCCGGCTTGAGGCCGACCTTGTACGCGGGCGTATCCTCTATGGGGGAAATAATGGTCAGTAATTCGTCTTTTATGGTTATCTCGATCCCTATGCCGCCGAATTCCCCCTCCGTCTCTATCTTCATTTCATTGTATGTCTCCGGGTCCATGAACTGGCTGTAAGGGTCCAGGGACGATAACATGCCCTTGAGGGCGCCGTACATCAGGTCTTTCGATTTTTTTTCCTCCACATAATCGGCGCGGACTATGCTTAACGCATCCGAAAACAATTCAAGCCCTTTATATAAATCGTCTGACTTTTGCTGCTGTTCTTTTTCCGCCAATACAAAATTATGCACCAGCACCCCTACGGAAAAACTCGCCGCTATGACCAGGATCAACGCTATTCTTTTCTTCATGCCGCTCCTTTCAATTTTTTGCCCAACAGCTCATTGACCTTATTCGGGTTCGCCTTGCCTTTTGTCTTCGCCATGACCTTCCCCACGAGAAACATCAGGACGCCTGTCTTGCCGCTCCTGTAATCATTAACCGATTTCTCGTTTTCCCCGAGCACCGTCTCTATTACCTTCTCTATCTCTTTCTCATCGGATATCTGCTGGAGGCCTTTTTCCCTGACTATCGCCGCCGCGTCCCTGCCCGTCAGGATCATCTCTGTCAGAATCGTTTTCGCGATCTTTCCGCTTATGACCCCGCTGTCAATCATAGCAAGCATACCTGATAGATTTTCCGGTTTCAAGTTTAACCCCCTGATGGCCAGGTTGTTTTCGTTCATGTAATACAGTATGTCTCCCATGAGCCAGTTGGCTATCGCCTTCGAGTTAGCGTAAAACTCCGCGCATCTCTCAAAATATCCGGCCATGTCCCTGTCTGAGACCATTATCGCCGCGTCATAACCGGACAGGCCGTATTTCGCGATAAACCTTGTCTTTTTCGCCTCCGGCAGCTCAGGCATGTCTCTTTTTATTTTTTCAAGGACGCCTTCCTCAAAGTCAAAAGGCACCAGGTCCGGCTCGGGAAAATACCTGTAATCATGGGCCTCTTCTTTTGAGCGCATCGACTCGGTAACGCCCCTTGACGCGTCGTAGAGCCTGGTCTCCTGCGAGATCTTTTCCCCTGCCTCCAGCATGCCGACCTGTCTCTTGGCCTCATATTCCAGGGCCGCCTTCACGCCTTTGAATGAATTCATGTTCTTTATCTCTGTCTTGGTGCCCAACTCTTTGGCGCCGGCTTCCCTCAGGGATATATTCGCGTCGCACCTCAGGCTGCCTTCCTCCATGTTGCAGTCGGAAACATCCAGGTATTTCAGGACAGACTTTAACGCTGTCAGATACGCGTGGGCCTCCTCAGGGGAGCTCATGTCAGGCTCGCTTACTATCTCCAGCAGCGGGGTGCCCGCGCGATTAAAATCTATCAGGCTGCAATCCGCCTGATGGAACAGTTTTCCGGTATCTTCTTCCAGGTGCACCCTTCGTATGCGTATCTTTTTTTCCGTTTCGCCCGCGAGGATATTCAGATAACCGCGCTGAGCCAGCGGCTGATCAAATTGAGAAATCTGGTAATCCTTGGGTAGGTCAGGATAAAAATAATTTTTCCTGTCAAAGCGTATCTTTTTCGCGATGTCACAGTTCAGGCTGATGGCCACCTTCGCCCCGAATTCCAATGCCCTGCGATTCAAGACAGGCAGGCTTCCGGGAAAACCAAGACAGACCGGGCAGGTCTGCGTGTTAGGCGGATTACCGAAATCAGTGCCGCATCCGCAAAACACCTTGCTCTTCGTGTTAAGCTGAAGATGCACCTCCAATCCTATCACTATTTCGTAAGATCTGGTTTTTTCCTGTGCCATTCCGTGTCCTGTTCGTAATTCCACGCTGTCCTTAAAATCGTTTCCTCGTCAAAGGGCCTTCCGAGTATCTGAAGCCCCACGGGCAGATTATTCCCGGTGAATCCGCACGGTATGGATACCCCCGGTATGCCGGCTAAATTGGCGGATATCGTAAAGATATCCGAGAGATACATGGTCAGCGGGTCTTGCGTCTTTTCCCCTATCTTGAAAGCGGGCGTCGGAGAAGTGGGCGTCACTATGACGTCGTATTTTTTAAACGCCTCGTCAAAATCTCTCTTTATCAGGGTCCTTGCTTTCAGGGCCCTGGAATAATAAGCGTCATAATATCCGCTGGATAAAGCGAAGGTGCCAAGGATGATCCTTCTCTTGGCCTCGTCCCCGAACCCCCGCTCGCGCGTTTTTTTATACATCTCGATTATTGATTTTACGCCTTCCGCGCGCAGGCCGTATTGCACGGCGTCGAATCTCGCCAGATTTGAGCTGGCCTCCGCTGTCGCGATCAGGTAATAAACAGCCACGGCGTACTCGGTATTCGGCAGGCTCATCTCTTCGCACGC
>JBAZOA010000085.1:0-4636 GCA_041648935.1 Candidatus Omnitrophota bacterium
TGCCTGTATTTCGTGTCTTTGAACTTTTCAAGAAAAGACTCGAATTCCCTCGCCGCGTCCTCAAAGGCGCCTTTTTTAAAATAAGAGACGGCCAGGCCGTATGACGCGTCTTCCGCGTATCTCGATTCAGGATAATTCCTCAACAGGCTCTGAAAAGACAATATGGCGCCTTCGTATCTTTCCAGCTTGAACGATACGCGCCCTATCTGATATTGGGCGTAATCAACGTACCCGAATATCGCGTCCGGATTCACGCTCGCCTCTTTCAGGACCATATCGTACACCTCGAGCGCTTTGTCAAATTGGCCTACCTGAGAATACGCGTCGCCCAGGCGGCAGTAAGACGTTATGCGGTAAAGATCGCTGTCAGTCTCCCTCACTACCTTGCTGAACTCATCTATGGCCTCAGGATATTTGCCTGTCTTGAGATAAACCCAGCCCAGATTATACCGCATGTCGTCCGAGAACTCGCCGGACGGAAACTTCCTCAGGCCTTCCTTGAACACCGCCAGGGCATCCTCGTACAGCCCCATGCGGTATAACGCCTCTCCTTTGGTCAGGTAGACATTGGGAAGCCACTTGGTGGCTGGGAAATCTTCGAGTATCCGCGTCAGGCACTTCAGGGCATCTTCGTATCTCTCCATTTTCATCAGGGCCTGGGCCTTGCCGAAAAGCGCTGAATCCGCGAGCCCCTCATCGTCCTTCATGCCCCCCAGCCCCTCAAATTCCCTTATGGCGTCCTCGTATTGGTTCAGCTTCATGTAACTCCACGCCCTGCCGTACCTGGCATGAAAATCCACGCTGAGCCCGGGGCTGACCGCCAATGATTTTTCGTAGGATGCCGCCGCGTCCTTGTAATTGGCCTCGTAATAATAATCCTCCCCGATATAAAAATACGCGGTTGCCGCGGTTTTCCGGTCCTTGCTTTCAAGGGCCAGCTTGTACAGGACGGACATGGACTCCTTGTAATTCTTGAGCCGGTAGAGGATCTCCCCTATCTTCAATTCACAGCCCTCTTTCAATTCGCTCCCGGGAAATTCCTCAAGAAACTTCCTGAACCTATCCAGCGCGTCCTGATATCTCTTTTCCTCGTAAAACGACCAGGCGTAAGAATGCCTCGCGGACTTCACGTATTCCGATAATGGGTAATCGGCGATTATTTTATCGTAGAGCTCCCGCGCCTTTTCAAAATCCTTTGTCTTGAAATAGATCTCGGCCTTCCAGTACAGGGCCTCGTCTTTGAAATCGCCCGGCGGCTGGCCGGCTATCACCGCGTCCAGTTCCCGCATGGCGTCGCTGAATTTTTCGAGGCGCACGTACGATTCCCCCAATAAAAGACGGGCCTCTGTCAGGCCCGGGTCCTGGGGCGCCTCCGATATGAACTTTTCGAAATTCTTAGCCGCTACTTCATAGAATCCATCCTGGAAAGATTTCTTGGCAAGGACAAAATCGGTGTTCTCCGAGGCATGCGCCAAAGGCGAAAGGCCCCCTATTACTAATATAGCCCATATTATAATATATATAGTTCTAATACCTCTTATAATAGGCATCTTGTTTACAAATATATCACAAGTTGACAAAACAAGCAATACTTGTTTTGTCAACTAAGGATGTGTTTTTTGAGATATTGGCCGGTTTGCGAGGCCTGCGCATTGATGATCTCCTCGGGCGCGCCCTGCGCGACTATCCTGCCGCCCTCGTCCCCTCCGCCGGGCCCAAGGTCTATTATGTGATCCGAGGATTTTATCACATCGAGATTATGCTCTATTATCAACACGGTGTTCCCGCCCCGCACCAGGGCGTGAAGCACCTTTAAAAGCTTGTCTATGTCCGCGAAATGCAGGCCCGTGGTCGGCTCGTCAAGGATGTAAAGCGTCCTGCCCGTGCCTATCTTGCTCAATTCAGCGGCGAGTTTTATCCTCTGCGCCTCTCCGCCTGAAAGAGTCGTCGCTGACTGCCCCAATTCGACATAGCCCAGGCCTACCTCGTTGAGGGTCTTTAATTTCTGGTTTATGCGCGGTATGTTTTTGAAAAGTTCCATGGCGTCTTCCACTGTCATCTCCAGGACATCCGCTATCGACTTTCCTTTATACAGGACCTGCAGGGTCTCGTGGTTATAGCGCCTGCCGCCGCAGACCTCGCAGGTCACGTAAACATCCGGCAGAAAATGCATCTCTATCTGTTTTATCCCGTCGCCCTGGCAGGCCTCGCACCTGCCGCCCTTCACGTTGAAACTGAAACGCCCCGGCTTATAACCCCTCATCCTGGATTCAGGAAGCCTCGCGAATATATCCCTTATGAAAGAAAACACGCCCGTGTATGTCACGGGGTTGGAGCGCGGGGTCCTTCCTATGGGCGACTGGTCAACCACTATCACCTTGTCTATCTTCTCCGCGCCGTCAATCCTGTCATGGGCGCCGGGCCTCTCTTTTGACCCGTAAATCTTTTTCGCCAGCGCCCTGTAAAGTATGTCGTCCACGAGAGTGCTCTTGCCGGAACCCGAGACCCCCGTGACGCACACGAAAAGCCCGAGCGGTATCCTGACGTCTATATTCTTCAGATTATGTTCCCTCGCGCCGGTCACGTCAATGTAATTGCCCTTGGCGGCCTTCCTTCTCTTTTCAGGCGCGGCTATCTTTAAATCGCCCCGCAGATATTTGCCTGTCAGCGAATCCTTGGATTTAATTATATCCTCGATGGCGCCTTTCGCCACCACGTAACCGCCGTGCTTTCCCGCGCCCGGTCCGAGGTCTATGATGTAATCCGCGCTGCGTATCGTCGCCTCGTCGTGTTCGACACTATCAGGGTATTGCCCAGATCCCTCAGCGCCTTCAGGGTATCCAACAGCTTGGCATTGTCTTTCTGGTGCAGACCGATGCTCGGCTCATCCAGGATATACAGCACGCCCACCAGTCCGGCGCCTATCTGAGTGGCAAGCCGTATCCTCTGCGCCTCGCCCCCCGAAAGCGTCTGGCTCATCCTGTCAAGCGTAAGATAATCAAGCCCGACGTTTGTCAAAAAATTCAGCCGCTCCCTCACCTCTTTCAGGATCTGATGCGCTATCTTTTCCTGGCTCTGCGTAAGTTTTATCCCGGAAAAAAATCTCCCCGCGTCCTTTATCGACATCGCGCACGCCTCGCTTATAGACATCCCCTGGATCTTTATCGAGAGCGCCTCGGGTCTCAGGCGTTTTCCGCCGCAATCAGGACACAAAGACAGCGTCGTGTATTTATTGATCTCCTCCCTCATAAATTCGCTGTCCGTATCCTTGAAACGCCTCAGGAGATTCGGCACCACGCCCTCAAAACGCGCGCCCCACTCTTTTGTTTTCGAACCGTAAAGTATGACATCTTTTATCTTTTTCGGGATCTCGCTATACGGGGTATCGAGATCGAATCCGTATTCCTGTCCCAGTCGTCTCAGAAGCCGCCGGTAATGCAGGATTATCCTCATGCCGCCCACGCGCCACGGCCTGATCGCCTCTTTCAGGGATTTTGTCTTGTCCGGTATGACGAGGTCAGGGTCTATGTCTGTTATGGTCCCCAGCCCGCTGCACGTCTGACACGCGCCGTACGGGCTGTTAAAAGAAAACATGCGCGGCTCTATCTCTTCGTAACTTATTCCGCAGTCAGGGCAGGCGTAAAGCTGGCTGAACAGTTCGTCGCGCGTCGTGTGCCGCGCGTCACGCGTCATCGTTGCCACGATCATGAGCCCCTGCCCCGTCTTCAGCGCGGTCTCCACTGAATCGCTCAGCCTGCCTCTCATGTCTTTTTCAATCACGAGCCTGTCGACCACTACTTCGATGTCGTGTTTTTTAAATTTATCCGGTTTTATTTTATCGTCCAGGGAGACTATCCCGCCGTCCAGCCTGATCCTCGCGAACCCCTCTTTTTTCAATTCGCTGAATAATTTATGATACTCGCCTTTTCTGCCCCTCACTATCGGCGCGAGTATCATTATGGACGAGCCCGGAGGATAACTTAAGACCTTTTCTATTATCTCGTCCTGGCTCTGCTGGGTTATGGGCTTGCCGCATTTATAACAATAAGGCGTGCCCACGCGGCTGAACAAAAGCCTCAGGTAATCGTAAATCTCCGTGGTCGTGCCAACGGTCGAGCGCGGATTCCCGCCGGCGCTCCTCTGCTCGATGGAAATGGCCGGAGACAAACCCTCTATGCGCTCCACGTCCGGCTTTTCAAGCTGTTCCAGGAACTGCCTGGCGTAACTCGACAGGCTCTCCACGTACCTGCGCTGGCCCTCGGCGTAAATCGTGTCAAAGGCGAGCGACGACTTGCCGGAACCGGAGAGGCCCGTGACCACCACCAGCGCGTTGCGCGGAATCTCCAGGTCTATGTTTTTTAAATTATGTTCCTTAGCCCCGAATATTTTTATGGATCTGTCTTCCATGTCACTCCAGATTTCTCATGACGAGCTCAAAGACCCTCGCCGTGCTCACGAGGCTGTCCACGCGCACGTACTCATTATCACCGTGCCATTTCTCGCCGCCGCTCGCGCTGTAGCCCAGGCTCGGCACGCCCTTCCACATGAAATATCTCATGTCTGTCGCGCCTGACATCACCCTGAATTCCGCTTTTTTCCCGGTGGCGGCCTTTATGGAATCGGATACCACCTTGAA
>JBAZOA010000086.1:0-4512 GCA_041648935.1 Candidatus Omnitrophota bacterium
GCCCGCGGCCTTATCCGCGAACCCATCCCCAGCGCTGACCTTTTTCTGCAGAAGCGCCGGCCCCATCAGGATATGCCCCAGCGCCCCCTCGTCCCTGATCTCGATGGGTATGGCGTATAGATACAGCCCCGCGGGGAACTCGTAATAATTATCCGCCTTATTTTTCTTTACGTTGTCTACGAGCTGTCTGACGCCCTTCTCGAAAGGAAGTATATTGATGATATCCAGGTGGGTCTGGCTGATGGAATTGACCCCGGGGAAAGGTTTCCCCTCAGGATCAACTGTCTGCATGCAGATGCCGAGGGTCCTGCTAAACCCCTCCTGCATCATTCGCCACTTATCTCTCTCTACGATGTCGAATAAACCCATGGCCAAATTTTTTTAATCCAAACCGTATTTACGAATCTTATTATAAAGCGTTGTCCTGTTGATGCCCAGACGCGTCGCCGCCTCGGTCCTGTTACCGCTCACCTCTTCCAGGACCTTCGATATGATGTCCCTTTCAGGCTCCTCCAGGATTTCCTTAAGACTGCCGCCGTTCCCATTCTTGCCGTTCCCGTTTTTCCTGCGCAGGATGTCCGGCAATACGTCCTTGTCGATCTCTTTATTGCGCGCCAGGACCATTGCCCTCTCGATGACATTCTCCAGTTCCCTGATATTACCCGGCCAGTCAAAGGCCTCCAGCGTCTCCATCGCCTCTTTTGTTATGCCCGTGATCTTTTTATGCTTGTGCTCCTTGTTGAATTTATGGACGAAATGCTCGGCCAAAAACCTTATGTCCCCGCGCCTGTCCCTCAAAGGCGGCAGTTCGATCGAAATGACATTCAGGCGGTAATACAGGTCTTCCCTGAATTTCCCCTCCTCTATCAATTTTTCCAGGCGCTGGTTGGTCGCGGTTATTATGCGCACGTCCGCCTTTAGCGTCTTGGTGTCCCCGACCCTCTCGAACTCGCCGTCCTGCAATATCCTCAACAGCTTCACCTGCAGAGACGGTGAAAACGTGTCGATTTCATCCAGGAATATGGCCCCGCCCTCGGCCAGCTCAAACCTGCCCTTGCGGTCTTTTATCGCGCCGGTAAATGCGCCTTTCACGTGGCCGAAAAGCTCACTCTCCAAAAGCGTCTCAGGGAGCGCCCCGCAGCTTACCTCCACGAACGGCTTGTCTTTCCTCACCTTATCGGTCGCGTGTATGGCCTGCGCCACGAGCCTCTTTCCTGTCCCGCTCTCTCCGTTTATCAATACGGTCACCTGGCTGTCGGCTATGGCCTCTATCATGGTATAAATCTTCTGCATCTTCGGGTCCTGGCCTATTATGCCGTGGAACCTGGCCCTGTGAGAATCGGCCAACTGCTGTCTCAAAGAGACGTTCTCCTGGATCAGCCTGTTGCGCTCCATTATCTTTTCTATGATAAGCTTTATCTCATTGTCCATTATCGGCTTTGTTATGTAATCAAACGCCCCTATCTTCATGGCCTCCACCGCGGTCTCGATATTGCCAAAACCCGTGATAAGGACCACCTCCGTCCTGGGATAATCGGATTTTATCTTCTTCAGGAGGTCTATGCCGTCCATCCTCGGCATCTTCATGTCTGATATCACGATGTCATAATCGGACTTTTTCATCTTGTCCAGGGCCTCTTCGGCGTCGGACGCCATGCTCGCCATGTAACCGTCGGCCCTCAATATCTCGTAAAGAGACCTTCTCACGAGCGGCTCATCGTCAACTATCAATATCCTGTACCCAGTCGCGCTCATCTGTTATCTCCGCACGGTAAATATATCGTGAACCTCGTGCCCCTGCCCGGCTCGCTCATCACGTCGATCTTGCCGTTATAATGCTTCACTATGTCGTAGCATATCGAAAGCCCCAGCCCCGACCCCTTTGACATCTCCTTGGTGGTGAAAAACGGCTCGAATATCCTGGACACGTTCTCTTTCTCTATGCCGCATCCCGTGTCCGCGATCGTCACCTTGATAAAACCGTTGTCAAGCTTGGTATTGACGCTGATACATCCGCCTTCGTCCATCGCGTCCAGGGCGTTCTTGAATATATTTGAGAATATGCTCTCCAGCCCCAGATCAGGTATGGCCGGCAGGTCCTGCGCCAGGTTATGTTTTATCTCGACGTTCTTGCTTATGGCCTGGTAGCGCAGGATGGCCGCTGAATCCTCTATGGTCTTATTCACGTTAATAAATCTCGCCGAGGTCTTCTTCCGCTTCGTGAGCTCCACCAGAGACCGCATCAGATTAGCGATGCGGCTCAAACCGCTCTTGGCCTCCAGGAGATATTCCCTCGCCGGCCCCTCTTCCATGGCGCCCAGCGCCAGGTTCACGTACCTTATGACCCCGTCGAGCGGATTGGCCAGCTCGTGCGAAAGCCCTCCCGCGAATTTACCGAGGTCCGCGAACTTGGCGTCTATCTCTGTCTTTTTCTTGAGGCTTTCCAGTTCCACCAGAAGCTGGCTCTTCTCTATCTTCAGCGCTATGTGGTCCGCTATGGTCTTTAAAAACTCCAGGTCCTCCTCGGAATAAGGGCTCTCCGACTTGTGCTCGGTTATATTTATGACCCCCACTAATTTGTCGTCGCTTAAGATCGGCACTGAAAGGAAAGAATTCGTCTTGTAGTAGCTATGATACACACTGCAGATGCTTAAAAAAGGATGCGTCCTGAGGTCTTTCACGAGAAGCGGCTTGCGGTTCATGGCGACCCTCCCCACCACGCCCTCGCCTATCTTTTTCTTCATGCCGCTGTTCATGTCAGGGCTCATGTTGTAGCCCCATCTCAGAAACAATTCCTTGCCGTCGTTGCCGGTCAGAAATATCGAGCCCCTCTCGGATAAAAGCGCCAAAAGCGCCTTATTGAGAGTTACCTCCAGGAGCACCCGGAGGTCCTTTGCCACGGATATCGTATTCAGGATATCGCAGAGCTGTGATGTCCTGGATATGTCCTTCTTACTATTTAGTGACGTTAGCATTATTTAACACCTCTATACCCTTTATCACGAAACCGCTCAAGGGATGTTTTGGGTACCTGGCCAAGAACTCCTTCATCACATCCAGCGCCCTTTCCGGCGCCTTCAGCCTATTCACGCTTATGTCGCTAAGCATCCTCATGCTCATGGGCACTGTCTTGGCCATGGGATAATCCATTATCATCTTCCTGAGGGCGTCAGCCGCGCCTGACCAGTCGTCTTTTTTCATGTTACAGGTCACTATCAGCTCATCGGCCCTGTAGCCCAGGAGAGTATTGCGGTACTTCTCGTTAAGACCGGTATAATGCAGTATCGCCTCATTATAGGCGTTATCCCGGCCAAGGATGTCCTTTTCCTTGGCGTAATGGTCCGCTATATATAAAGGTAATGTCAGGCCCGCCTCTGTAACGGCGTAATCTTTTATTATGGATTTATACTCTGTGAGGGCGTTATTCCACAACCCCTCGTTTTCGTAGCTCTTGGCTATGCCGGAGCGCGCCTCAAGGCATATCAACTTATCATCAGGGTATAACTCTACCGCCTTATTAAAAACATCCCTCGCGTTTTGGAAATCTTTCCTGATAAGATACAATGACCCTATGGCCACCCTCGCCCTCTTGGCGCCCGCGGTGTCGGGGTATTTTTCGTAAACTGTCTTGTAGGCGTCCAGGGCCCTCTGTAATTCCTGCGGCGGGATCGCCTCGGGATTCAGAATTATGTTCTTGGCCTTTTTTGAGGCGCTGTAAAGATATCTCTCGGACTGGTATTCACGGCTGCATCCGGACAGCGCCAGCGCCAAGACCCCTATGACAATAAGACTATTTCGCTTTTTCAACTAAAAGGTCCTTTCTCGCCAGGAACAAAAGCGCCGCGGATATGGTTACCATGCTGTCCACCAGCATGCCCATTATCACGTTACCGGCCAATACCGCCATGGTTATCTCGGGCATTGTCTTATCCATGAGCTGAGGCAATGCTATCTTCAATAAAGAAAACGGCAGCAGCGTCAATGTCGGGATTATCACGATCAAAAACGCCGCGCCGAAGAGCCTCTTCGCCGTCTCGAAACTCGAACCGATCGCCTTAAAAAATGTCTTATTCCCGAGCGCTATAAAAGGTATGACAAACACCAGCATCGTCTCGATCAGCCCTATCACAAAAAAGTTCAGGAACACCTTTATGAATTCCAGGGCACCTGACTTCGCTATGGCCGAGACGAATTTGAATCTCATTAGTTTCAGGAACGCGAAATTCTCCGCGTACCCCGCTAGATACACGGCGAAAAACATCATCAATAAAAAGCTCGCCAGCATGATATACTTCGGCAATACGGCCCTAAACGCGCTTCCGAGAGAGACCTTTTCCCCCTCGTTCGCCTTATAGACCATCCACACCGCCATGGCGCTCAACAGCCCGTCCAGCCATATATATATGAATATCTGCTTGTAGTAGAAAACCTGCGGCATCAGTACGAAGTTCATCGGATAATGCAGGAACGCCTCACCCCACAACGTCCTTATGATGGGCGCGGCCACTATTG
>JBAZOA010000087.1:0-4357 GCA_041648935.1 Candidatus Omnitrophota bacterium
GCGAAGGCCAAGGCGGCTTTCGGCTTTTCCAAAAAAATAAACCTTTTGACATTCGGATTTCTAAACAGGGGAAAGGGGCTTGAGCATGTCATAGAGGCGCTTCCCAAAGTCGTCAAGGCCTATCCGGATCTTATATACGTGATTTTGGGCGTCACTCATCCGAATGTCCTGAAAGAAGAAGGGGAAAACTACCGTAATTTCCTGGTCCAAAAGATCCACGACCTCAAGCTTTCTTCCCATGTGAACTTCTATAATGAGTATGTCTCCCTGGATGAACTGCTTCATTTTCTAAGGGCCGCGGATATTTATATCGCGACCTCTCTCAACCCGAATCAGGCTGTTTCAGGCACGCTTTCTTACGCGCTGGGTTCGGGGAGGCCGGTGATCTCCACGCCTTTCGCGCAGGCCAGGGAGCTTATCACCTCGGAGACGGGTATATTGGTTAATTTCAGGGATCCTGACTCTTACGCTGAGGCCATCATGAGGCTCCTGAAAGACCCTTCCATGAGAGAGCAGCTCGGAAAGAACGCGTATTTCAGGACCCGCAACATGACATGGGAAAATGTCGCCCTCGAGTATTCAAAATTATTCTCAAGATGTTCCGGCGATATCGCGGAAGTGAGCAGGCGCAAAAAAATACCCCGCGTTAACCTCAGCCACATGTTTCGCCTGACAGATGATTTCGGGATCATGCAGTTCGCCAAACTGTCTTCACCGGATATCTCATCCGGTTATACGCTTGATGATAACGCGCGGGCCCTGATAGCCGCGTGCGCGTGTTACGGCGGATTGGGAAAGGCGCTCAAGGCGCCGTATCCCGATAAGCAGAAAAGCGAACTGCTCAGGCGCATAGAGGCGTATCTGCGTTTCATCGAGTTTGTTTTAGGCGAGGACCGCGTGTTCTGTAATTATGTAAAATCCGACAGGTCAATAGATGTAGAGCTTAATAAAAAGGACAGTCTTGATGACGCTAACGGCCGGGCCCTTTGGGCATTGGCGGCCGCCGCCGCGGCCGATTGCCTGCCGGACAGCGTAAGGGATAAGACCCTTTTTCTGCTAAAGAAAAGGATAGAAAAATACAGGATGCTTGAATCCCCCCGGTCGATAGCTTTTTGCGCGAAAGGGGTGAGCCTCCTTTTAAAAAAGACGCGGGAGATCGAAGGCAAGGATTTAAAGGAAATGTTAGTCGCTCATTGCGACAGGCTGGTATCGTTTTATCGGGGCGCGTCTTCCGAGGAATGGCAGTGGTTTGAGAATTACCTGACGTACTCGAACGCCGTTTTGCCGGAGGCCCTTATCCTGGGCCATGTTTATACCGGAAACCGCGAATACCTGGATACAGGCGTCAGGACGCTGGATTTTTTGATAGGCAAGACTTTTGTCAGCGGGATATACGCGCCGATAGGCCAGGATGGCTGGCATCATAAGGATGGGGAGCGCCGTTATTTTGATCAACAGCCGGAAGACGTGTCGGCGATGGTCTGCGCGCTCGCGACGGCGTATTCAATAACCAAAAAGGACCATTATAAAAGACTTATGCATGAAGCCTTTAACTGGTTTTTAGGCGATAACAGCCTCAAGCAGGTTGTTTATGACAGGACTACGGGCGGATGTTATGACGGCGTGGGAGAGGGGTATATTAACCTCAATCAGGGGGCCGAGTCCACCACGTCGTATCTTTTGGCGAGGCTTGCCATAATGGGGATAGAGGACAATCCCTGATAAACCCGTTTAAATCCGCCGTCAGGCGAACGCGGAGGGAATTTTTCTCCGCCGGATATCATGGAGGGGCAGAATGGATCCAAAAATTCTAGAGCAGGTATTTTTTGGCAATCGTATCCTGGATTATATCGTCGCTTTATCGACGCTGGCATTAAGCCTGCTGTTTGTTAAGGTGATTATCCGGTTTCTTGTAAAGCGTCTTAAAAAATTAGCGGAAAAGACCGCTGTGAGATTTGATGATTTTTTAGTGTTAATTCTGGAAAAAGTCGGCCTGCCGGCGTTATATATCAGTTGTTTTTACGTAAGCGCCAAGATATTGAATCTGCCTTCCGGCGCCGACTCCCTGATTAACACGCTGGAGATGGTCGTCATCACTTTTTTCGCCGCCCGCATAGTGGTCATGCTTGCCGGCTGGGGTATTGACGTGTATCTCGCCAAAAAACAGCAGGATCCCGCGACGGCGCGCAGCCTCGACGGCATGTTATGGGCTGTCAAGATCCTGATCTGGGCCCTGGCCGTTATAATCTTATTGGATAACCTTGGCTATAAAGTCTCCACGTTGATCGCCGGATTGGGAATCGGCGGCATAGCGGTAGCTATAGCCGCGCAGGCGGTCCTGAAAGATTTCTTCAGTTACTTTTCCATAGTGTTCGATCGCCCGTTCAAGATAGGGGATTTTATAATTATCGGCGATTTCATGGGTACCGTTGAGTATATAGGGATAAAGACCACGCGCATACGCAGTTTGGGCGGAGAGCAGATGATATTTTCCAATACCGATCTTACGGACTCGCGGGTACGTAATTATAAGCTCATCGAAAAAAGGCGTGTTTTATTCCGCGTAGGCGTTACGTATCAGACTTCTCTCAGTCAGCTCAAGGAAATCCCAAAAATCATTGAGCGGATAATCAAGGATACCAGAGACGCGGCCTTTGACCGCGCCCATTTCTTTAGTTACGGGGATTTCAGTCTCGTGTTTGAAATCGTATATTTTGTTTTAAGCCCCGATTATAATAAATACATGGATATCCAGCAGGATATTAATTTCGCGATCAAGGAAGAGTTTGAAAGGCGGGGTATAGAGTTTGCCTATCCCACGCAGACCCTGTACGTACAAAATACGCAGCGATGACGGCGCTCAATGTTTTTTGGATTTCTTGTTTGATAAACAGGTTGAGAGAGGTATAATTTTATTATGTTTTGGGATGGGCCCTGTTAAGGCGAAAGGAGGCTATAGTGATATCTAAAGTCCTCAGCTTTTTGAAAAGGGATGTTTGGCGGATACGTTCCTCAAAGCTGTCCAGGCGCAAATCTTTTCTGATAAATCAGCTGCGGATAGTGCTTCTGGCGGTCCGCAATTTCGACCAGGATAAATGCAATCTTCGCGCGTCGGCGCTTACCTATTACAGCCTGCTGTCGGTAGTCCCGGTCCTCGCGGTCGCGTTCGGGATCGCCAAGGGTTTCGGGCTGGAAAAACTGCTGGAAAAGCTTATAGTGGAAAGGCTTCCCGGGCAGGAAGAAATCGTCACCAATATGATTAATTTCTCGCACGCGCTTCTTGAGAACACAAAGGGCGGGCTCGTCGCGGGCATAGGCGTGGCCGTCCTTCTTTGGACCGTCATAAAGGTTTTGGGAAACATAGAGAAATCTTTCAATGACATCTGGGGCATAAAAAAGATGCGTAGTCTTGGGCGGCGTTTCAGCGATTATCTATCCATCATGTTCATATGTCCGGTGCTTTTGATATTGGCCAGCGGCATGACGGTTTTTGTCGGGACGCAGATACAGATGATAGTGGAGAAACTTACTTTCCTGGGGCAGGCGGGCGGCGCGATCCTGTTTTCTCTTGAGTTGTTGCCGTATGTCGTGATGTGGGTTATTTTTACATTCGTGTATATCTTCATGCCGAACACGAAAGTGAATTTCAGCTCAGGTCTTCTCGCCGGGGTATTGAGCGGCACGGTCTATCAGATAGTGCAGTCGGTTTACGTGTATTTTCAGGTGGGGGTAGGCAAATACAACGCCATATATGGCAGTTTCGCGGCCATACCCCTGTTTCTGATCTGGCTCCAGCTGAGCTGGAGGATCGTGTTATTCGGCGCGGAGATATCGTTCGCCCATCAAAACGTGGATACGTATGAATTCGAGCAGGAGAGTATGTCGGTCAGCCTGTCGTTCAAAAAGCTTTTATCATTGCAGATCGTCCGCTTGCTGGTAAAAAATTTCAAACAGGGGGATCCTCCTGTGACCGCGGCGCAGATATCGCATGTCTTGGAGATCCCCATCAGGCTTGTGCGTCAGATCACCTATGATTTGAGCGAAGCGGGGATAATCTCTTCCACTCAAAAAGACGGCGATAAGGCGGGGGCGTTGCAGCCCGCGCGCGACACAGATACCCTGACCATAAAATACGTGTTAGACAGCCTAGAGCACTCAGGGACGGAAGATATCCCTATCGCGGAAACAGAGGAGCTCAGGAAACTGAAAAAGTCGCTTTCTGATTTCAGCGTTCAGATAGAGAAGTCTCCGGCGAATGTCCGCCTCAAAGATATTTAACAGGCGTCTGTATCGGGATTATGTAAAAAAAGGAGGGTTGTATGCAGGGAATGTGGGATAGGTTTTCCATATACGCGAT
>JBAZOA010000088.1:0-4171 GCA_041648935.1 Candidatus Omnitrophota bacterium
TGTTCGAATGAGCATAATAAACGACGCTATTAAAAAAGCCGGGAAAGAATTCAGCGCCTCAAAAGAGGGGCAGCGGGAGATCCTGCCCGGCGGGGAGAATCTCCTGGGCGTGGAATTGGCCGGGGAACCCAAGAAAAAGCGGCTGGATTTCACCGTGGCGGCAATCGCCTTGTTTGTTTTCGTGGCGGGATCCATTTTTTTGTACAAGAACATGGCGCGGTTTACGGCCAAGCCGCTTCCCGCCGCGGAAAGCGGCGAGAGGTCTCCCGCCCAATATACGGCTATTCAGGAAGACCTGAGAAAGGCGGCGCGGGCATTGAAGGTTGAGACCGCGTTCGATCTTAACGGTATCATGAGCGACGGTTCCGACAAGTGGGCGATCATAGATAACAGAATTGTCAATGAGGGCGACGTCGTGTCAGGCGGCCAGATCACCAGTATATCAAACGATTTTGTTACGGTCAGGAAGAAAAACGGAAGCGAGACGGTCCTGTATCTAAAGTGAGTTTGAATCCGGCTCTATGGCCGAAAGCGCTTCTTTGGCGGATATCTGCTCGGCGCTTTTTTTATTGGGACCGGAGCCGATCCCGTATCTTTTCCCTCCCACCAGCGCCTCCACGATAAAATGTTTTTTGTGGTCAGGGCCTATTTCCGATAAAATTCTGTAAGCGGGTATGGTCTTGAATTTTTTCAGCGCCGCCTGCTGGAGAAGGGATTTGTAGTCCTTTGAGCCCTTTCCCGCCTTTACAAGCTGCATCTCCTTGTCGAATATCCGGGCGATCAACCTGCAGGATGGCTTCATGCCGCCGTCCAGATAGACGGATCCTATGATCGCCTCCAGGGCGCATAAAAGGTTGGAGACATGTTTCCTGCCCCCCGAGGACTCCTCTCCCCTGCCGAGGAGTAAATATTCTCCCAGGCGCAATTCTTTCGCGATGCGCGCGAGCGTATTCCCGCTGACGAGCTGGGATTTGTAGCGCGTCAGGACGCCTTCGTTCTCATGAGGATAATCGACGTAAAGGACATGGCTTATCACGATGCCCAGCACGGAATCCCCGAGGAATTCAAGCCTTTCGTTGTCGGAGAACTTGTTTAATTTTTTTTCGTTCGCGTAGGATTTGTGAGTAAGGGCCTGGTTAAGGATGGTCTTGTCTCTGAAGCGGTACGCGATCAGTCCTTCCAGGTTTTTTAGTTTTTTTAAGCGTTCTTTGTCCTTATTCAGGTTCATATAGGATTGCTATGGATTTCCTTATCAGGGACTCGGGTATGTTTTCTCTGACAATAACTTTCCCTATCTTTGCCGGCAGGACGAATCTGTTTTTGCCGCGCGTGAATTTCTTGTCGTGTCTCTGGGAGGAGATTATGGATGACATCCTCACGCCTTTCAGCGTGACAGGCAGTCCGGTCTTCTTGATGAGGTCTTTCAGCATGGCCGAATCTTTTTTTTGCCACAGGCCCAGCCTTTCGGAGAGGTACGCGCTCGACAGCATGCCCAGGGCTATTGCCTGGCCGTGGCCGTAAGTTTTTCCGTAATTACCGGCCGTTTCTATCGCGTGTCCTATGGTATGCCCCAGATTAAGGGCTATCCGTATGCCTTTATTGTCCCTTTCGTCTTTCTTGACAAACCCGGCCTTTATGGCGCCGCATTCGCTTACCACGCGTCTCAGGCTGTCCGCGTCGCGATTCAATATTTTAGAGAGATTTTTTCGCACGAATTTAAAAAGCCCGGGCGATTTTATCACGCCGTATTTTATCACCTCCGCCAATCCGGATACGAGTTCTTTCCGCGGCAGGGTCTTTAAAAATGACACGTCGACGTATACGAGGCGCGGCTGATAAAACGCGCCTACCATGTTTTTCGCGATGGAAAGGTCTATCGCTACCTTGCCGCCTATCGCCGAGTCCACCTGGGCCAAAAGCGTGGTCGGCACCTGCGCGTAAGGGATGCCGCGCTTGTATACGCTGGCCACGAAACCGGCGAGGTCGCCTACCACCCCTCCCCCGAGGGCGACTATGAACACGCGGCGCCCCAGGGAATCGAATTCGGATATGTCGTTCAATAATTTCATGCAGTATTTCTCTGACTTGGCCTTTTCCGTATCGGGGATGATTCGAAAATAAGCGTTGATGCCATTGTCTGTCAGGGATTTTTTGATCTTTCCGCCAAACAGTCTTTTCACGCGGGCATTCGTTATTATCACCGCGTCCCTGCCCATGCCCAGGCGTTTCAGGCGAGCCCCCAGCTTTGATATCTCGTTCGAGCATATCATTATGTTGTAACTGTTCTTGCCGAGGTCCACCTTTATTTTTCTCATGTCCTACATCCCCATGTTCGCGCCCAATAAACCCGCGAGTAGGCTGACCACGGGCCAGATCATGTACCCGATGATGTTCATCCATAAAAGGGCGAATATGATTATGAAGCCGTACGGCTCTAATTGCGCGTATTGCATGCCCGCGCTTGCCGGGAGCAGACCCATCAGCACCCTTGAGCCGTCCAGAGGAGGTATGGGTATCATGTTAAATACGGCAAGCACCAGGTTTATTATGACCGCCGAATTCAGAATTGACGCTAACAGGTGGATATTGCCTATTACGGGGATTTTTATCACCAGGGATAACGCTATCGCGAGGATTATGTTCGCCGCGGGGCCCGCCAGGCCGACCAATATCATGTCTTTCTTGGGGTTGTTGAGGTTGTAAAAATCCACCGGCACGGGCTTCGCCCATCCAAAGACGATAGGCGAGCGCGTTATGAGCAGCATCAGTGGGAGTATTATGGTGCCTATGGGGTCGATGTGCGCGATCGGGTTCAGGGTCAGGCGGCCCATGAACTTGGCTGTTGAGTCGCCGCGTTTCCACGCTACCCAGCCATGGGCGTATTCGTGTATTATCACGGCGAAGAAAAAAAGAGATAAGGTTAGGATAAATTTCATTTTTAAAGCCGCTAAGTTGACAAAACAAGCAATACTCCTTTTGTCAACTTAGCGGCGGATTATGAGGTTTCCCCGCGGTTCAGGGGGTTTTTGGTCAAGATGGAGCGTTGTCGTCAGTCCGCTTTCTATTTTTTTGTTTTCCTGGGGGGCCGTATTCGAGTCTGTGTTCAGTCTGACCTGGCTGTCATGTATCCATCCTATTAGGCCCTCGGGGGGTTCTATCTCATACCAGCCGTTTTCTTCCGATACCACGGATAATTTTTCAAAATCCGAAACCTGGCCTATTATAGAATAGTTCGTGCCCGGGCCCGCCCTGAGATTTACGTTGGAGGCGTTTACTATCCCGATGTTTTTCTGATCGTAGAGCGGGTCCACGTAATCCTTGTTTATGTAGACCCGGGCCTGTTTCGGGAGAGAGATCTTGTACCAGCTGTATCGCTTGCCTATTATGTTGACCGGATATGATTTTTCCAGAGTGCAGAGCGTCTCGAAATTCACGTTATCCCCCGACCTGACCTTCGCGGCGTCGTTTTTCACGTACCCTATCCCGACAAATCCTTCTTTTAAGTCGTTCGTTTCCGCGGGATAGGCGGGTTCCAGGATAAGAAAAGCGATAAATAGCGATGCAAATATTCCAATGTATTTCATGGTCTTTTATCGGGTTATTTTTTTCCTTTTTCTTCCTTCGTCGGTTTTGCCGCGGCCGGCGCCGGTGCCGTCGCTGCCTCGCCTTCCGCCGGCTTTTCCTCGGCCTTTTCTTTTTTGATCTTGGCCTTTATTATCTTGAGCTTCGGCATTCCGAAGACGCTGTCGTCGTCCTTCAATATGCCCTTTTCTTTCAAGGCGTGGAGCCGCTCGTATCTTTTTAATACCGTCCTGTGTTTTTTACCTGTTCCTGATGTTTTTAGACTTGGATGTTGTGACATTTGAAACCCCTCCCTTTTTTTCTGTTTTGATCTCGACCCTGTTCCCGCTGTCATATCTGCCCTTTTCCACTCCGAGGGAAAAGGCTATTATGCAGGACATGACGAATATTATCGCGGTGAGTATTATGTTTTCGTAAGAAAGCGTCACGCTGTTTTTTATGTCAGGCAGCAGAAAGCGCGTCTTGCGCCTTATGCGCTTGTCGGCTGTCTGGTACTGCTCGAATAGGTCGTTCTGGTTTTTTTCCTGAAGTTTCGCGCTCATCGGAGTATAGATTATATCATAATGACTTCATGTTTTTTATATATTTT
>JBAZOA010000089.1:0-4123 GCA_041648935.1 Candidatus Omnitrophota bacterium
AATAAGCGGAAAGAAAACGCCATGGTAAAAACAACACGCTCAAGATTCTTGTCCTGCTCAAAAACGCGATTAACCGCCGTTCCGGGCCAAGACCCGCGGACACCCTCCTGCCGCGCCTTTCTATCCTGGTTACGCGGCCTAAGATATTTTTCAGCGGGCCGCCTTCGAAAGCGCCGCGGGCAACATTGTCCCCTTTTATGAAAAAATAAGGAACCCCATCCCCTGTCTTCCTGGCCACTATCCGATGGACGGCCAATTTACAGGTCTTCTCATTATTAAACGCGACTATATCACCGACACGCGGAGAAAGATCATTCAACGGAGATACCGTAATGATATCACCATCTTTTATAAAAGGCGACATGCTGAAGCCATTGGCCTTGAACCTGACCTCCGCCTTCCTGGTCAATATCGCGCCAAGCAATCCCGCGTAATCCTGGCTGGAAAAATTTTTTTCTTCCATGCTTATCACGAATATCAGCTTTTACTGATCTTAACTATCATCTTTCTTTTTAAGAGCTCCCCCAGGAGCCCTGAGACATCTTTTTCTATCTCCGCGCCGTCTCCCTCAAAATCAGAAACAAGTTCTCGGACAGCGTCTTTCAATGTTTTCTTTCCGTCCAATTTTTCCCATATCGCCCTGCCTGTCTCATTCAGGGAGTATATCTCATCCTCCAAATCCCCTGCCCCGGACGTTATGGGTATGATTATGAATTCTCCCTGCACGTCCCGCGCCACCACGTCCTCTGACGGCTTATACATGCCATTGATATCAATTTTTGCTTCCACAGCGCGCCTCCTGTCCGCTTTTAACAAAACTATCTAACCTCTCCTCCCAATCCCGTACCTCCCACGCGTTTTCGCGTTCTTTTAACAGGCCAAAAAACCTTGCCTGGGCATGGGCGACGCCGCAAAAATATTCGACCGGCGTGTCCAGCGTACCATGTTCCATCCATGATTTCGCCGGGCATTGCTCACAGAGGCCTTTTAAAAAACACCTCGCGCAGCGGCTGAGATACTCCGGGTTAACGGCCTTCATCCCCCTTATCTTTGGGAAAAAATTAACCAGGGCGTCCTCTAATGAACCGCCCGCTAAATTATAAACCGTATCCGGATGCCTAAGCAGCATGCATGGCTGAAAAAAGCCATACGCGTCAACACACCCCCCTCTGCCGGCACCGCAGGAAAAAAGCCTGTCTCCGGACACGCGCATGAATTTAGAACAGAATTCTTTCATGCCCTTGACATAATCTTCTTTCCGGCGCGCGAAAATCCTCAACCCCTCTTCGGGCGCGGGCCTGAGTTTTTTTATCAACTCGTTTTTCCGCCCATCCCTCCTGCCGCGCAGATTAAAAAACATCGAGTATGCCGGTGAGCGCCCGTGCATCCAGGGGATCGCGGCCGCCCATTTTTCAAACTCGTCCATTTCGCGCTCGTTAAAAGACAATAAGGCTCCTTTGACTACGAACGGGATCCTGTTTCTCAACAGCAGATTTATCCCATGCCAGGCTGCCTCAAACGAACCGTCTGTCCTTGTCGCGGCCTCATAAGCACCTTTACTCATTCCGTAAACCGTGACCTCTATCTTTTCCAAAGGCGGGATACGCTTAAAAAGTCCCGCGAGACGAGGCGTAATAAGCGCCGCGTTCGTGAAAACCAGGACCATGAGGCCTGCCTTTCTCGCGAAAACGTATAACTCCTCAAAGTCCTCTCTTAAAAGCGGCTCACCGCCCGTAAAGCGGACTGACATGCATCCCAGGCCCGCGGCCTCTTTGAGTATCCCTTTCCATTGAGCGGTTGAAAGCTCCTTTCGCGCGGCCTCACGATCATCTTTGGGCAGATTGATATAACAATGCGCGCAGTTATTATTACAGCGCTCGGTAAGCTCAATGTCTAATCTGGATAAGATTGGTTTTTTCTTTTTGAGTAAATCAGATTTGTGGATAATCCACGGGGACACGTAAGGTTCTTCGCGCATGAAAATCTGAGACTAAGAAACAACGAGTTCCGAACACAAGGCGCAGCTATATGGGCCCCATTGCCAAGTCTGGCACCCTCCAAATGTACCTTCCGAAAGGCCTTCAGTGGCGTTATGCTTGCATCCCGCGAGCAGCGCTTCTTCGGGTCTGCCTTTCGCCACGACAATAAGCAAAGGAGCGCTCCATTTTTTCTTAGACATATTCTTTTTTCCTTTGGCTTAACTATACCACTTTTTATATCCCCTGTCAAGCGTCTCGGACAACGATCAGAATCCGGGGGGGCTAACGGATCAAAAAATACCCTTGAGTGTTTCCGCTATCCGGCCGCTCTTGTCGAAGCGCAGTTCATAGCATGGGACGGACATGGCCATGTCCCCGACAAGAGAAAGCGTCTTGTCCCACCAATCCACCGTGACAAAAGGCCTGATAAGGCATGGCAGGATTTTCTTGATTTTCTCTTTTTTATCCTTTATCGGGATAATAAGGTTTTTATCGGATTTTTCCAGAAACATGATGGCCCGTAGCGGCGCGGAATTCCCGGAAATGTCAGGCACGTCTCCGTGGCTCCATGTGCCAAAAATATTAAATCCCTTTTGAGACTTTCTTATGATAATCCTGTCGTCGCAGAGTATCTCCGCTTTCCCTCTTAACATGGCCGCCATGGTTGACTTGCCCGACTCGGAATGCCCGGCGAAAAGCAGGCCATTGCCGTTAAAATTAACCCCGCAGGAATGCAGGTAACAACCCTGCCTGTCCGCCAAAACACGGGCCAGGAGCATCTGATCGCTTGAAAGCATGGTCAACGACGGCGAATTACCTTTAAGAAAACTATCCTCTCTATTGTTATAAATGTTAACGCGGGAATGATCATGGTTAGAGACCACGACGCGATGCAAATCCTTATTGCCTTCCTCGGATGAGATCCCCAGATATATCCAGGAACCATTATTCCTGTAAACCGCCCAAGGAGGTCTCCTGTAACGCTCTTCGCCCAAATCCGCCGCGTCAAGTTCAGGCAGCGAAAAATAATGCCTTATATAGATCATGTCTTTTCCCGGGCCATCCGCCTCAAAAAGCCTGAATTTAGGATGAAATGTGTTATCCCTGAACGGCAGATCGGATTCAACCTGCATGGTCATGTCCGCGATCTTAAAATAACGCCTGTGATTCTTCCGCCAGTTTTCCTTGAATCTGCGGTTCTCCGCGGCCACAGCGCAAAGATACTCAACCCTCTCATTAAAATCACGGTGCTCAAGATAACCATAAACAGGGCAGAAACGGCAGTCTTTTCTTAGCTCACAGGAACCGCATTTTTTTCTGTATTCCTCGGTGATTTTCACCTTCGCGCCTAAAGAAGGGATAAAATTCTCCCAGCAATCCCGAAAACTCCCATTTCTCAAGTCATAACGCATGGAGGGATCTTTGATAAAACAGCAAAAAGTCATCTTGCCGGAGGGATCGACGTGAAAATCACGGCGGTTATTCACGCAGGAAGAAAAAAGATACTCATCACTCATTCCTTCGTTGCGCTGGCCATGACCGCCGTTCACTGATGCCTCATGCGACATGTCCGGCCTGTCTATCTCGATCACTTCCCTGGGCAACAGCCTCTGACGCATTATTTCCTCGTTCCGTTCCCTGTCCCCGCCGGCGGAAAGATACAGCCATGCCGCGCCAACGCGGCAACGCCCGCCCAGGGATTCCGCCAGCTTGACCATGTCCTTGAACTGATGATAATTATCCCTCATCGGGATGAGCTGGACCGTAAAACCCGCGCCCGCCTCTTTCATGTACCTGAACCCGCGCATGACCGCCTCGAACGAGCCCGGACTGCGCGTGATATGATCGTGTATGTCCGCTGTCGCGCCGTAAAGCGCTATCATCTTGACGCCTTTTCTTTTTAACGCCTTCGCGATTTCAGGCGTGATCAGCGTGCCGTTGGTGTTCAGGGAATATGAACCGCGATTGCCGATGATATAATCGAATATCTCTAAAAAATCCGGCCTGAGCATCGGCTCCCCGCCTGATATGGACCACCTGCGGCACCCCATCTTCCTCGCGTCATCGACAATGCCCCTTATTTCCGCGAAAGAAAGCTCCTTGTTCTTTTCTTTTGATTCGGGCGGGATCCTAAGCCAGCAATG
>JBAZOA010000090.1:0-4073 GCA_041648935.1 Candidatus Omnitrophota bacterium
GCCTGAGGCGGAGAAGAAGAAAAAAAAGACGGAAAAGAAAGAGTCGCCAGGTCACCAGGTCACCAGGTCACCGGACGAAGAGAAGAAGTTGACAGAAGAAACAAAACCCAAAAAAGAAGAGATAGCAAAAGAAAAGAAAGAGGATTACAGGAAAGAAGAGCATAAAAAAGAAACCCTTCCTCTGAAAGAGCCCAGGAAACAGGAGAAGCCCATACAAAAACCCGGGTTCTTCAAGAAGTTTTTTGGAAGAAAAGGTGATTAATCGAGCATAATGCACAATGAAAATTTCTTCCCGCGTAAAAAGCGTATCTCCTTCATTGACCCTCGCCATTACAGCCAAAGCCAAAAAGATGAAAGCGCAGGGCTTGGACGTAGTGGGTTTTGGGTCAGGTGAGCCTGATTTTGACACCCCCGTACCGATAAAAAACGCCTCGATAAAATCAATAGAACAGGGATTTACCAAGTACACCCCGGAGTCAGGCACAGACGAACTGAAAAACCTGATTTGCGAAAAATTCAACAAGGATAACAATCTTGTTTATGACCCTTCTCAGGTCATTGTCTCCTGCGGCGCGAAACATTCAATTTATAATGTCATCCAGGCGGCTTGCGACAGGGGAGATGAGGTCATAATACCGTCGCCTTACTGGCTGAGCTATCCGGAGATGGTGAATCTGGCGGAAGGTAAATCCGTTTTTATCCAGACATCGGAAGAAAATGATTTCAAGATAATGCCTTCCCAGTTAAAAAAAGCCATAACAAAAAATACCAGGATATTGATATTGAACAGCCCGTCGAATCCGGCGGGATGCGTCTACGCCAGGGAAGAGCTTGAGGAGATAGGCCGGATAGCGGCGGATGAGGGCATCCTGATCATCAGCGACGAGATCTATGAGAAGATCATGTTCGATAAAGAGACCCATGTCTCGATAGCGTCTTTGGGGGAAAAGATTTTCAAGAACACCGTAGTGGTGAACGGGGTGTCAAAGAGTTTCGCGATGACCGGATGGAGGATAGGGTACCTGGCGTCTCCCGAGAACGAGCTCGTGGCAGCCGTGAAAAATCTTCAGGGTCATTCGACATCCAACCCGTCCTCGATAAGTCAGGCGGCCACGGTAGAGGCGTTAAAGAGAGGCGATTCCGTGGTCACGGAAATGGTGAGGGAATTCGAAAAGAGAAGAGATTACATGGTCGAAAGAATTAACAACATAAAAGGCCTTTCCTGCTGGAAGCCGCGCGGCGCTTTTTACGCGTTCTGCAAGATAGAGAAAAAAGGATTATCCAGCATGGAACTCGCGGACAGGCTGCTGGAAGAGGCAAGGGTGGCTGTTGTGCCCGGCAGGCCGTTCGGTTCCGATCGGCACGTGCGCCTCAGTTTCGCGACAAGCATGGAGAACATCAAAAAAGGCGCGGACAGGATAGAGGAGTGGTTTAGAAAAAATGGGTAAAACACTGGTAGAAAAGATATTCAGCGCGCATTCCGGGAGGGACGCCAAGGCGGGCGACGTGGTCGTGGCCAGCGTGGATTTTTGTTTCGGCCAGGACGGTACCAGCATGCTGGTCATAGATTCTTTCAGGGACCTTGGCGCGAAAAAAGTATTCAATAAGGATAAATTTTGCATGGTGATAGACCATAGCGCGCCGAGTCCCAGCATAGGCGTTTCCGAGGTCCATAAGAAGATGCGTAACTTCGCGGAAGAACATGATTTAAAATTATTTGATATCGGCTGCGGGGTTTGTCATCAGGTAGTCCCCGAGACGGGCCTGATTCGGCCCGGAGATCTTGTGGTAGGCGCTGATTCGCACACGTGCACTTACGGCGCGTTGGGCGTTTTTTCAACAGGCATGGGTTCCACTGACGTGGCGGTGGCGCTGGCCTCAGGCAGGAACTGGTTTAAGGTGCCCGAGACGATAAAAATCGTCCTGAAAGGGAAACCAAAAAAAGGCGTATACTCCAAGGACGTCATCCTTTATGTGATAGGTGACCTTGGGGCTGACTACGCGACTTACAAGGCGGTTGAGTTCGCGGGTGATTACGTGAAGGGTTTGAGCGTGGACGCGAGATTCACAATCGCTAACATGGCGATTGAGATGGGCGCGAAGGCGGGGATTATAGAGCCGGACAGGAAGACGCATGAATGGCTGAGGAATCACAAGGTCACAAGGTCAAAAGGTCAAAAGGACAAAAAAGAACAATTGAAAAGCGATAAGGACGCGGTGTATGCCGAGATTTTAGAATATGACGTGAGCAAAATTGTGCCGCAGGTAGCGAGGCCGCACACGGTTGATAACGTGGTGCCCGTGCAAAAAGCCAGAGGCGTAAAAATAGACGAGGCCTATCTCGGAACCTGTACCAACGGCAGACTGGAAGACCTGGCCGTAGCCGCGTCAATATTGAAAAATCGTAAAGTTAACAAAGGCGTGAAAATGATAATCGCGCCGGCGTCAAAGGACATATTTGAAAAGGCGATGGCCAGGGGTTTTATATCAAGTTTTATAGATGCAGGGGCCTGTGTGGTCGCGCCGGGATGCGGCCCATGCGTGGGCACGCACAACGGGGTGCTCGCCAGGGGCGAGAACGCCATCTCCACCGCTAACAGGAATTTCAAGGGCCGCATGGGAAACCCGGAGGCCTTTATATATTTAGGAAGCCCGGCCACCGTGGCGGCTTCCGCCATAGAAGGCAGGATTACTGATCCGCGAAAATACCTATAACACTAAGTTGACACTCGAGTAATACTCCTTTTGTCAACTTGTGAAGAGAGGGGCCGCATGGACATAAAAGATCTGCTCAAGATAGCTGTTGAAAAAAGCGCCTCCGACCTGCACCTTACTTCTGATTCAGCGCCGATAGTCAGGATAGACGGCCGCTTGATACCTCTTAATTTTCCAAAGCTGGATAAGGAGATCTGCAAGAGGCTGGTTTACAGCATCCTGGATGATAAACAGAAGGCGATTTTTGAAAGAGACCTGGAGCTCGATCTTTCGCTTGAGGTGCCTGGGTTGAACAGGTTCAGGGTCAACGTGCACATGCAGAGGGGCACCGTGGAGGCGGCCTTCAGGCTGGTATCGCTGCGGATAAAAAGCATCGAGGAATTGGGCCTGCCAGCGGTGGTAAGCGACCTCGCGCGCAAGAATCAGGGCCTGGTGCTCTTGACTGGACCCACGGGGGTCGGAAAGACCACTACGCTCGCGGCGATAGTGGATCTCATAAATAGCGAGCGCCAGGCGATAATCATAGTCGTGGAAGACCCCATAGAATACGTGCACGTCAATAAATGCAGTATCATAAAACAAAGAGAGGTATATTCTGACACGCGGTCTTTCGCTAAGGCCCTGACGCACGCGTTGAGACAGGACCCTAACGTCATAGTGGTAGGGGAGATGAGGGACCTGGAAACGATTTCCACGGCGTTGACAGCGGCTGAGACAGGGCATTTAGTGCTGGCGACCCTGCATACGCCTGACGCGGCGCAGACGATAGACAGGATAATAGACGTCTTCCCGCCTTATCAGCAGGAACAGGTCAAGATTCAGCTGTCGAGCAGCTTGCAGGGCGTCATATCACAGCAGCTCTTGCCCAGGAAAGACAGGGGCGGCAGGGTTTTGGCGACAGAGGTCATGGTCGCCACGTCAGCTATAAGGAACCTGATACGCGAACACGAGACGGAACAGCTCTTGACGCATATCCAGACAGGCGGGCAATACGGCATGCATACCATGGATAAGTCGCTCAAGACGCTTTTTCAAAAAGGCATTATAAGCGAAGAGACAATGAAGATGTACATAAAACATCCTGATGAAGTGAGGAATCTGTAGACATGAAAGGGATCGCTCATAAATTCAAAGACGATATAAATACGGACCTGATTATTTCCGGCAGGTATAAATTTTCCATCACGGACCCAAATGAGCTTTCCAGGCACGTATTCGAGGACCTGGACCCGGATTTTTATAAAAGACTCGATAGGAAGCGGGGGTTTTTTATTGTCGCCGGGACTAATTTCGGATGCGGGTCTTCGCGGGAGCAGGCGCCGCTTGTCATCAAATACGCCGGCGCCCACGCCGTGCTC
>JBAZOA010000091.1:0-3954 GCA_041648935.1 Candidatus Omnitrophota bacterium
TCGATGTCGATCTTCGACGGGTCATAAGGCGCTATGAAAGGCGCAAACATCGCCACCAGCGCGAAAAAGACCACTATAGATAGGCCAAACATTGTTAATTTATTCATTCCAATTTTATCCTCGGGTCAACCGCCGCGTACGAGACATCAGCCAGCAAATTCCCCAACAGCGTCAATACCGCGCCTATCACCAGGACGCCCATTATCACGGGATAATCCCTTGACATCACAGCGTCGTAAAAAAGCCTGCCCATCCCCGGGATGCTGAATATCGACTCAAATATAACGCTCCCTCCTATCAAGCCCGGGACTGAAAGCCCTAAAATAGTCACCACGGGCAAGAGCGCGTTTTTCAAGGCGTGCCTGTAAATGACATCTTTTTCGCTGAGGCCCTTGGCGCGGGCCGTGCGGATATAATCCTGCCTCAGGACGTTCAGCATGTTACTTCTCATGTAGCGCGATATGCCCGCCAGGGACCCGAACGCCGAGACCATGACCGGAAGCAATAAATGTCTCGATACGTCTATTATTTTCTCGAAGAATCCGAATTTTTCAAATTCAAGCGACTTTATGCCTGATATCGGCAGCCACCCCCACCTCACGCCCACGAGGTCCATCAGGACCAGGCTCAGCCAGAATGTCGGCACGGCGAAACCTATGAATACAAATACCGTCATTGATTTATCATACAATCCGCCTTCTTTTATGGCGGAACTCACGCCTATGGGTATGCCTATCAGTAAAATCAAAATTATCGACGCCAATTCTATGCCTATGGTGATCGGCAGGCGTTCCAGTATCTTTTCCATGACAGGCCTTGAGTCCACGAATGAAATCCCGAAATCTAAAAACACGAACCTCTTCAGCCAATTACCGTATTGGATGTGCAGGGGCTTATCCAGGCCGTAAAGATGGCTTATCCTCTCCCTCGCCTCCATCGAGACCTTTGGGTTGAACTGCGCCTCCAGGTCGGTGGGCTTGCCGGGCGCGAGGTGGATTACCGCGAACGTGATGATGGTTATACCCAATAAAAGCGGCACAAGCCCAAGAATCCTCTTTAAAATATACTTAGCCATTTAAAACTCCTCAAATCCCCTCACGCTAAGTTGACAAAACAAGTAATACTCCTTTTGTCAACTTAGCGGGTATAACGCTGTTCGTCCCGCGGCACGTACCACTTTATGAAATTATGGCCTATGCCCGCGGGGCCGACTTCGATGCCCTTGAAACGGCCATGAAGGATAGGCAGGGCGTCAGGCACGTATAAAAACAGATACGGCTGGTCGTCATAGAGTATCTCATGGATCCTGCGATAGATCCGGCCGCGCTCTTCCTGGTCAAAAATCCTCCTGCCTTTCAGGAGCAATTCGTCTATTTCAGGATTAGAATATCCCACAAAATTAAACTCCCCCTCTTTTATCTTGGAAGAATGCCAGATGTCATACATGTCAGGGTCCATCGACAGGCTCCAGCCCAACAGAACAGCGTCAAATCGCCGCTTGTCTATGAATTCGCTCACGAAGGCGCTCCATTCTATTATCTTTATCCTGACGTCTATGCCGACCTCTTTCAGATCGCGCTGGATAATCTCCGCTGTCATCCTGCGCTCTTCGTTGCCCTGATTCGTTATGACCGTGAAGGAAAATTTCACGCCGAGCTTTTCCAGGACGCCGTCGCCATCCGCGTCCTGCCAGCCTGCCTCTTTCAAGAGCGCCTTTGCCTTTTCAATATCGCGGACAGGCGGCCTTACTTCTTTATTGTACGCCCACGACTCGGGTATAAAAGGTCCTGTCGAGGCCCTGCCGAGCCCCAGAAGCACGCCTCTTATGATCTGGTCCTTATCGATCGCGCAATTTATGGCCTGGCGCACCCTCTTGTCGCTGAACTTCGGATCGCTCAAATTATATCCCATGTAGGTGTAGCCAAAGCTCGGAAAATTGAATTTCTGAAAAGTCTTTTTAAAAAATTCGCTCTGGGTCTGGCGCTTGAACTGTATCGGCGTGAGCCCGGTATAATCCACGCCCTGGGCCCTCAATTCCAAAAACAAGGTCGCCTGATCAGGGATGATTCTGTAAATATACTTATCTATGCGAGGCCTGCCCTCAAAATATTCGTGATTCGAGACAAGCTCTATCTTCTCGCCTGTTTTCCAGGATTTGAATTTATACGGGCCGGTGCCGATGGGTTTTCTCGCGAAGGGCGTGCTATTCAAATCTTTTCCCTCCAATAAATGCCTGGGCATCACGTTCATGCCCCAGCTCGCGAGCCCCGGGGAAAACGGCTCTTTATAAAAAACCTTCAGGGCATGATCATCTATCACCTCCAGCCTCGCCACCCTCTCAAAATCTCCGCCGTAAGGGGTCCTGACGCCGGGATCTATCAGGCTCCTGTAGGTAAATTCCACGTCCCTGGCCGTGAAAGGCGCGCCGTCATGCCATTTCACGCCTTTACGCAGATAAAAAGTTATCTCCAGGCCGTCGCCGGAGACCTCCCACCTCTCAGCGAGATCGCCTGTCAGATTCAAATCCTTATCGTATTTCACTAAACCGTTGAACACGAGGCCGCAGATACTGCCTGACGCGCTGTCAGAGGCGAGTATGGGCACGAGCGTCCTGGGCTCACCGATAGAACCTACCACTATCGCATCGCCGTAATCAGACGCGAACGCCGCCAGGGCCAGAAATAAAAATAAAAAAGCCGCCCGCCTAATGAGGCGAACGGCCAATATATTGTTTGTAAATTTTCTCATATAGTTATCCACAAAGTAGGGGAGGTTTAAACCTCCCCTACTTTGTGGGATTGACTTATTCTATTGGCTGCTCAGGGCCTCCTAAAGGCGCGGGCTCTGCCGGCGCAGGCTGGGCCGCTTCTATTGGCACGGCTGTCTGCGGGATAGTGACGTTATCAACCAAGGTCCTGGTCTGCCTGCTGGATATAAGCGCCAGCAAGATACACGTGACTATAAAACCTACCGCGCACACGCTGGTGAGCTTCGTCAGGACGTTTGTGCTTTTAGTACCGAATAAACTCTGCATCTGCGATCCCGCGAACGTGTCGGATAACCCCCCGCCCCTCCCGGCCTGCAGGAGTATGACCGCTATCAAAATAAGACTCATTATTACATGGATTACCACTATCACGCCGTACATGCGAACCTCACAATATGGAATTTTCCACTATTTTAACGAATGAATTGACGTCTAAGCTCGCGCCGCCCACGAGGGCGCCGTCCACGTCTTCCTCCGCCATCAATTTGGCTATATTTTCCGGCTTCACGCTCCCGCCGTATTGTATCCTTAATTTCGCGGAAACATCCTTATCGTATAATTTCTCAACAAAATCCCTTATGTATTTATGCGCCTCTCCGGCCTGCTGCGGGGTAGCGGTCCTGCCCGTGCCTATTGCCCAGACAGGTTCATACGCGATAATTACGCGCATGACGTCTTCTTTTGATAATCCATCAAGGTCTCTTGTAAGCTGTTTTTCCAGAACCTCGAACGTCGTGCCGTTATCCCTTTCCTCTAGGCGCTCGCCGACGCACATTATCGGAATCATGCCGTATTTCAAAACAATCTTCACCTTTTTGTTTACCGCCTCGTCTGTCTCGCCGAATAAAATCCTTCTCTCTGAATGTCCGGCTATCACATACCTGCAGCCTATATCTTTAAGCATCTTGGGAGAAATCTCGCCGGTGAACGCGCCTTCCTCTTCCCAATGCAAGTCCTGGGCGCCCAGCATTATGGCTGAATCAGTGATCTCATCATTCACCTTGCTTAACGCCGTGAAAGGCGGGCATATCACGATGTCCGCCTCGCCGAACGTGTAAAATTTCCTCTTGAGGCCCACCGCTATGTCCAGCGACTCCTGTATCGTCTTATTCATCTTCCAGTTGCCTGCGATTATTGGTCTTCTCATTTTCTCCCCTTAATTGTTGTCATTCCAAGCAGCCACTCCC
>JBAZOA010000092.1:0-3578 GCA_041648935.1 Candidatus Omnitrophota bacterium
TACGCCTATGCCGTATTTCGCCCCGCAGTACCCTGAAAATTCTTTTTCAAAAGCGCCCACGTCTTCCCCGAGCACAAACCCCCCGGAAGCCATGACCCTTTCAATGGGCCCTTTCAACTCGTCTTTTATCTGTTCGTACTGCCGCCTTAGCGTAAAAGTATCTATTTTCATCGCTATCTCCGCGGTTTATTTTTTATTTTTCCGTAGAAAGGCCCTCTTGAAGGCCTTTTCCGCCAGATTCGGCAGGGCCTTCAAGACCTTCCCGAATTCCATGTTTCTTGGATCGGATAACGTCTCAATCGCGCCCAGATATCTCCTTGGATGCACAATGGAAAGCTGCGCGCCGGACGTCCTCCTGCGTTCCTCCTGAAGAGACGGGTTTTTGGCCAAATGCCGCTCATCAACAAACATAAGGGCGTTCTGCGCGTACCACCAATGCACTTCGTTATCGCTCCAGATCCTTTTTCTTATGGCGTCGACCGCTGTAAACCCTTTTTTTTCGAATAACCCGGCCCAATAATCAGGCCACTGTTCATTCAAATGAGGGCCTCCGCCCTGATGAGGTATAGCGGCGGAAAAAAGGACCACCGGACCCAGGCCCGTGAGGATATCAACGTATACGCCGGCGGATTCTGGAGGCAAATGCTCTCCTACCTCCATTGAAACAACCAGATCAAAACACCTCCGCGGGTTAAACGGCTTTTTGATGTCATGCCGGACAAATTTATCCTTTTGTATCTTCAGAAGACCCTCGTCTATCCAATCCCCGTCCACGCCTAAAAAATCCTTTATCCCGAACTCCTCAAACACGGCCAGCCAGCTTCCAAGCCCGCACCCCACGTCAATGACGCTTTTCGGCCTTACCAGATCCAGCACCAGCGGCACAATCACCCTCGCTGACTTCCTGGATCCCTCTTCATACGAATCTGAAAAACAATATGAACCGCTTCCCATGAGATTATCTCTTTATATGATAAACCGCCATCTGGTTTTCCGGCGTTATCAAAGGAGACCTGAAAAAATGCCCTTCCAGGTCGTCCGGCGAATTTTCCCAAGTGGAATCAACGGCCGGCAGAAGAATCTTTTCGTATCCGCCCAAGACATCCATATAACCATCCTCTATGACGGCGCGCCTCTCGTTTCTCCACTTGTCCTCATAAATAGGATTCCAATATTTACGGATAACAATCCATTCAGGATACGTCTTTTTATAATACCTCGCGTCGTTCAGCACCTCGAGTTCCGGGTTATAAAAAATAATCTCCAGATCCCCCTTGATGATCTTGACCTTGTCCCCGACAGACGCGTTGGCTTTCAAGTATTTACTGACCGCCTCCATGGGACCCGTATACTCGTGAGTCAGTTCATGGATATAATCAAAGAAATAAAACCTGGGTTTATCCGGCCGCGCGAGGAGATTCGTGAAAATCAATAACGCGATAACCGCGACCCCCGCGCCCTTCCTCCATTGAAAAACCCTGACTAAAAAAAACGCCTCTATCAGGCATAAAAACGGGATATACTGGACGTAATAACGCATGGTCCTCAGGCCGAAGACGCTGAAAAAGATGATGTTGAACAGCAGGACCGCGCCTATCCTGGCGAACAATCTCCAATCCGATGTCTTTGGCCTGAATATAACCGCTGACAGCAGTAAGATCAAAGGCGCGAAATAACTGTTCACGGTCCTTATCTGGAATTCCAGGTTTTTCTTTATGCCGCCCAGGGAGAGATTCACCGGATAATAGCTCGCGTCTGAATTTATACTGAACCACGATAAGGATAACCACGCGACACAAAACAGCGCGGGCGGAACCGAGGCGAGAACAAACCTCCTCCACTTTATCTCCCGCCTGTCCATGAACAGCGCCATGACCCATAAGGCGCAGAATATCGGAGCGAAGGCCGCGTAATTAAGAAGCGCCAGAAAAGTTAATATCAGGCTGAGCCAAAAATATCCTTTTTTGCCGTTTATTATCCTGTGATAGACATAGAATATCGCCACGCATGACAGCATGACAAGGCCGTAATACCTCGCCTGCCTGGCGTGGAGCAGGAAAGGGACCGATGTCCCGGCCAACACCAGGGCGATCATCCCGATCTCTCTCGATTTCAAATACCTGATGGAAAAAAGATACAATAAAACCAGCGTCAGAAAACCGGCCAGCGCGAAAGGAAGGCGCGCGGCCCATGTACTTACGCCCAGGGCCCTGAAAGACGCGGCCATGACGTAATATTGAGGCCACGTATCCCCTATCCACACACGCGTCCCCGGCATGTTCAGGTCAGGCGCCGACGGATAATGATAATTCAACCCGTCAAATGAGCTCGGATAACCGAATTTCAGGACATTTCTCGCCATGACAGCCGTGGAGGCCTCATCATTCCAGAGATAATGATCAGAGAGGTTCGCGAAAAGGAGCCACCCCAGAAACAAAAAAAGCAACATTAGCAGTGTGTTAAAAAATATTTTTTTCATCCGAGTTCAAATATCGCGAAAAATCCGTCTATCTGGCCCTTTAACTGATGCCACGTCCGGATTGATAGTAAACGTTTCAATATATACCCGGGCCTGAGATAAAATCTCTTGCTCGCCCTATCAAGAAATCTTGAGAATTCCCCGCTATCCATCCCTGGATTCGCATAATAAACTTCTTTATGGTCCAGGATAGTACTCTTTGAAAAATCAAACTTATACCCTTCCCTGGTAAGGACCCTGTAAAGCTCCGTACCCGGGAACGGCGTGAATTTATTAAAATGCGCGTAATCGAGATTCATGTCAATCGCGAACCGCACGGTCCTTTCCAAGCTCTCCCATGTTTCTCCGGGAGTGCCTACTATGAAATCGCCCCTTACCTCAAGCCCCGCCTTCTTCGTGAGGCATATCGCCCTTTTATTTATTTCCACCGTATTGCCTTTTTTAAGAAGTTTCAGCATCCTGTCGTCGCCTGATTCAAAACCATACAATACCTGCCAGCACCCCGCTTGTCTCATGTGCTTCAGGAGCTCCTCATCAACGCATGCCGCTTTCGTGAGACATGACCATGAAAGCCTGAGCTTCCTCTTCTTGAATTCATCGCAGATCTCATGGACCCTTTTTTTATTCAAAGTAAACGTGTCATCAAAAAACCTTATCTCCCTCACGCCGTATTTGGACACGACCTCTTCTATCTCCTGAAACACGTTCGCCACGCTCCTGGCCCTGCAGCGCTCCCCGAAAACCTTCCTGTCGCAGAACGTGCACTGGCTGGGGCATCCTCTCGTAGTCATTATAACCGCGTAAGGCACCCTGCGGCACGACGCGGGCGTGGGCCTGTAAAATTTCGGATGCGGCAATAAGTGCCTCGCCGGCAAAGGTATCGCGTCAAGGTCCTGGATGAAATCCTGGGGGCTGTTCTGCCGTATCTCATCGCCAACCCTGTAAATAATCCCGTTTATCCCTTCCAAATTCTCAAATGAACCGTTTTTATAATTTGAGAATAATTGTCGGACAGTCAGCTCGCCTTCGCCGATCACGCCTATGTCAAAAAGGCCGGTCTCCATCGTCTCCCGCGGGAGGGCCGTGACATTGGTGCCCC
>JBAZOA010000093.1:0-3524 GCA_041648935.1 Candidatus Omnitrophota bacterium
ATGACGCAAAACGCCCGATGCCCAAAGCTATTCTCCTATTATCTGCACTATAACTTCTCTATCTCTCGCTCTGTTATCAAAGTCGATGAGGATGATCTGCTGCCACGTGCCCAGAGAGAGTTTTTTGTCTATGAGCGGCACCGTCAATCCTGGACCCAGGCAAGAGGCCCTCACGTGGGCGTAACCGTTGCCGTCGCCCCATTTTGTGTTGTGGTTGTATTTCGCGGCCTTGGGCGATATCTTTTCGAAGAAATCCTTCATGTCCTGCACCAGGCCCGGCTCATATTCGACCGTGGTGATTCCCGCGGTGGCGCCAGGCACGAATACCGCGACGGAGCCGTTATCCAATCCGGACCTGTCCGTTATTTCCCTGACCTTCTCAGTGATGTTTATTATGTCGGTGTCACCTTTGGTGCTTAATTTTATTTTTTTTGTGATCACGCTCATTTTTAAGCCCCTGAGTTATTTTTTATACGCTTCCAGATACGCGTCGCAGTAAAGCTGCTTTTCCATCAATAGTTCCGCTGTTATCATCCCGTCCATCAGTTCTTTGTCCGTGGCGTCCATTATCGCGGCGTCCAGCCCGTTCGCTATGGCCATGGCCAGAAAAGTCCTGTTTATTAATTCCCTGTTGCCCGGAAGGCTTCCCTGAGACACGTTTGACAGTCCAAGGATCGTCTTGGGGCTCGGGTCAGCCAGCATCTTGGAGTCTCTGATCGTCTTGAGGACTTCCTTGACGTGCGATTGAGCCACGTTGACAGGGAGTATGACCGCGTCCAGATACAATTCAGACGGGCTTATCCCGTGCTCCATGCAGGAGGCCACGATTTTCATGGCGAGCTCCAGTCGTCCGTCGGCGTCCTTTGGTATGCCGGCCTTGTCCATCGTGAGGGCTATGACGGACGCGTTGTGCCTTTTCGCGAGTTCGAACAGCGCGTGCATTTTTTCCTCGTTCGCGTTCAGGGAGTTGATGATCGGTTTTGATCTGCACAGCGAAAGGCCCGCCTCCATCACGTCCTGTTTTGTCGTGTCTATGGAAAGGGCCGCGTCAGTGACTTCGGTTATGGTCCTTACCAGCCACGCCATCGCCTCTTTTGGGTCGGCTGAGGCGGGCCCGACGTTCACGTCCAGGGCATTGGCGCCGGCCGAGACCTGCTTTTTGGCCAACTCCTGGATGGCGGGTTTGTTTTTTTCTTTTATGGCCCTTGCCACGTCCTTGAACATGCCGTTGATGCGCTCTCCGATTATGAACATAATTCCTTTATGGTTTTTTTAATAGCCGTCACCGCCTTTGGATGGTTCATCACGAGTATGTCGGCCCCTGAGTTCAGGTACGCGCCGGCCGTGGCGGTTTCCAGGAGGCCGTCGTTATCGCCTGTCCTCGCTTCTTTCGTGCGCCATGTCTCCTGCCCGACAAAGCTGATCATGGGCATGGAGAGCATCTTGTCGCCCGACAGTCCGGCCAGGCGGGTCCTCTCCATTATCGAATATGTGTATTCCAGGCCATAACCCAGGGCGCCTGTCGCGTGGTGTATGATTATTTTGTTCTGCGGGAATCCCATGTCGCATATCAGTATGTTCAGCTGTTTCGCGATGTTTATGTCTATGGGTGCTTCCGCTATAATAGAATGTCCCGTGCTCAGACAGCTGGCGGTGAGTGTCTTGTAATTATCCTGGGTCGCTATGCCGAACAGGCAGTTTTCGCCTTTCGCGGCCTCTGTGCAGCGGATCATTAATTCGTTGTCTTTTTCTTTTTCAGGGGAGGCGCCTATCACTATCAAGGGCACGGAGATCTCTTTTAAAATTTTTTCGAGTGTCTTTTCCGCTGTCTGGGCCTGGTCAGAAAGCCGCAGGCATATGGCGTCGGCGGAGAATCTCTCCACGCACATCTTCGCCCATTCAACAGGTTCTTTCAGGGACTTGCCGTAAGCGGCCTTCAGCGGCCCCGGCCAGTTGTCAGGTTCCGTGTCCCATACATCCATCGCCACTATAGGAGGGTTCGGCGCCGCGTCCTCGCCCTGGATAAAGAATACGCCTGTCTCCCCGCCTATCCTGGCGGGTTTTTTAGAGCCTATTACGACCTCGGTGATTTTATCCTGCCATTTCTCGATCATTCTCTCCATTGTGTCTCCTTTAAGATGTTGTCCATTCCCATGTCTTTATCAAGCGCGAGCACGGGTCCGCCTCCCTCACTGTTCTTTTCTATGTCTTCCTGAAAAGGCGCGTATCCGGCCATGTTCAAGCCGGCGTCTTTTATTGATTTTAATTTTTCTTCCGCCAGGACGCCTTTTGATTTATTGATCAGCAGCGAGACATCGCTTACTTTTAATCCGGCGTTTTTTGCCGTGCTGAACGCGTTTATCGCGGATTGCACGCCGACGGCCGTCGGGTCGCTTATCAGCAACAAGAGGTCTATGGCGGCCGCTGTCCGTCTCGAGAGATGCTCCATGCCTGCCTCGTTATCAATAACTATGTATCTGTAGTTTTTCGACAAGCGCAGCAGGGCCTCTCTCAGGATATTGTTCACGGCGCAGTAACAGCCCGGCCCCTCGGGCCTGCCCATTACCAGCAGGTCTACGCCGGCCCCCTCGGAAATTATTTCCTGTAAACGCATCTCAAAAAAATCGCTTCTTGAAAATCCGCTGGCAGGCGCGGTTTTTGTTTCCTCGCGTATGTCAGCCACTGTCTTACTGTATTCCATTCCAAGCGCGACGTTCAGATTGGTGTTGGGATCGGCGTCAACAGCCAAGACCGGGCCGCCTGTCTTCACGAGTCTTTTTATCAGGAAGGCGCTCAGGGTCGTCTTGCCCACCCCCCCCTTTCCGGCTATCGCTATTATGCGCGCCATGACGGGAATGATTCCATGTCAGTGTGCGGCAGAAACAGCGCCGCGCTGTAATTGTTCATAAAAAACGCGTTCGTGCTAAGATCCAGATATGTCATTTTTTTGGCAATGGCGTACGCCTTGTCCATAGCCTCGTCAGACAACAGGCATTCCTTGGCGCCTGACACGGAGCCGTTGCCTATGAATTTAAACGTCTTTTCGGGTAAGTCGGGAAGAAGGCCTATGTTTACGCTGGATTTTATATTTAAAGATGTCCCGAGCCCGCCGGCTATGAACACGCGCCTCAAATCAGGCTTTTTTAGCCCGGTTTCCTTGAGGACGGTTTCTATGCCGGTGTATATGGCGGCCTTTGAGCGCATTACATTTTTAATATCTTCTTCGTCCACGCAGATATCGTTTCCCGTGGCCGAGTTCCTGGCGTCTATTATCACGACCTCCCTTAACCCGTCTTTTTCCCTTATTCCGCAAATGTTATTTTCTTTTATCTTTCCGGAGCGGTCTATTATCCCGTGCTCCAAAAACGCGCTTATGGCGTCTATTATCCCTGACCCGCAGATGCCTTTCGCGGGACCGTTGCCTATCGTGTCGGCGGATATCCCGCCGTTTTTTATGGAGACGCTTTGTATCGCGCCCTTCATCGCCCTTATGCCTGATTTAAGGCCCCCTCCCTCGAAACAGG
>JBAZOA010000094.1:0-3264 GCA_041648935.1 Candidatus Omnitrophota bacterium
TTCCTGCTGAAATCCTCCACCTCCTGGCCGGTTGAGAGATGCAGCGCCTTCTCCGCTATTTCCTGGGCGTCCTTGAATCTTATATTCCTTATAACATACTTCATCTCAGGCACCGCGGCCGGGCTCATGCTGAACTCATCGAGACCAAGGCCCAGCAATATCAGGACAAAACCCAGTTCCGCCGCCATCTCCCCGCACATCCCTACCCATATGCCTTCCTTATGGCCCGCGTCTATTATATTTTTTATGAGCCGGAGTACCGCGGGATGGCTTGGTTTATATAGATACGCTATCTTTTCGTTTGCCCTGTCTATGGCAAGCGCGTACTGTATGAGGTCATTCGTTCCTATGCTGAAAAAATCCGCCTCCCTGGCCAAGAGGTCGCATGTGAGCGCGGCCGAAGGTATCTCTATCATGGCGCCGACCTCAATATCTCTATTGAATTTGATCTTCTTTGCCGTCAACTCTTCTTTTGACTCCTCCACCAGCTTTATCGCCTGCTTTAATTCCTCGACGCCCGATATCATGGGAAACATTATCTTGATGTTCCCGAACGCGCTGGCCCGCAGTATGGCCCTCAGCTGGGCCTTGAATATATCGGGCTTCGCGAGACAGAACCTTATCGCCCTCCATCCCAGAAACGGGTTCATCTCGTGCGGCACCTTCAACTGAGATAAAAATTTATCTCCGCCCAGGTCAAGGGTACGCACGACGATGGGGCTGTGAGCGGGAAGCTTAGCCGCCACCTTCTTGTAAGCGGTAAACTGCTCTTCCTCATCGGGCAGGTCATTCCTGTTCATGTATAAAAATTCCGTCCTGTATAACCCTATGCCTTCGGCGCCGTGTGATATGACGGAATTCACGTCGTCGGGCAATTCTATGTTAGCCGATATCTCCACTTTATGGTTATCGAGCGTCTGGGCCGGCTTATCCCTGAGATTCAAAAAGGTCTTCTCGAACTCCAGGAACTGCGCGTGCCTTGCCTCATATTTTTTCAGGGTCGCGCTGTCGGGATTTATCAGCACGATGCCGTTCGTGCCGTCCACTATCAGTATATCGCCTGTCTTTATCCTGGCGGTCGCCTTTTCGAGCCCTACCACAGCCGGTATCTCCAATGATTTCGCCATGATGGCGGTGTGCGACGTACGCCCCCCTATGTCGGTGACAAAACCCATCACGTTATTCTTGTGCATGGTGGCCGTCTCCGAGGGCGAGAGGTCGTAAGCTACGACTATCACCTTTTGCGTCAATTCGCTCAGCGTCTTTTCCTTGACGCCTATCAGGTTTTTCAGGATCCTCTTGCCCACGTCGTCTATGTCGCTGATCCTCTCCTTCAGGTACTCATCATTCATCTTGGCGAAAACCTTTATGTACTTGCCTATCACCTGCGCGAATATGTATTCCACGCACTTCTGTTCTTTTTTCAGGCGGTCGATCACCTCTTCTATCAGCATCCTGTCCTCGAGGACCAGCAGGTGAGCGTTGAATATCTCCGCGTGCTTCGAACCCATCTCCTGAGATATCTTCTTTTGTATGACGAGTAATTCCGAGCGGGTCTTTATGAGCGCTTCCTCGAACCTGGCGATCTCCCTTGGGATATCGTCCAGCTTTATGGACCTCTCGGTCGCGACAAGCTGTCTCGTATCAAAAAGAAACGCCTTCCCCGTGGCTATGCCCGGAGAGGCAGGTATGCCTTTTAACATGATTACATCGACTCCCCTGATATGATCTTTTCCAGTTCTTCCATGGCCGTCTTCGCGTCAGGCCCGTTTATCTTCAGGTATACCTTACTGCCCTTTTCCACGGCGAGCGTCATCAGGCCCATTATGGACTTGCCGTTCACTTCCTGCTTGCCTTTCCTGACAACGATATCGCTCTCGTATTTATTCGCTATCTGCACGAAAAGCGCGGCTGGCCGGGCATGAAGCCCCTGCTCGTTATTGATCGTCAATTTCTTTTCTATCAACATCTCCACACCCATTTTTAATCGAGTTTACCTTTTACCTTTTACCTTAAGGGCCAAATCTATTATTATCTTCGAAAGCTTCTTGGAATCATGGCGCACGTAATCCCTGGTATCCACCACGTCATCCTCTATGACAGAATAACCTTTTTCCTTGATCTTATTCAGATCGGGCGCCACGGGATACGCGCCCTCCTCTTCATATTTCTTTAAAAGTTCTTTCGGGACGTTGCCGACATTGACTACGCAATAATCGACTATATCCGGCCTCGTGTGGCTGATGATGGTATTTAAATGATCAAAGGCCGTGTAATTGTCTGTCTCGCCCGCCTGGGTCATGACGTTGCACACGTAAACCTTTGGCGCCTTGGATTCGCTGATCTTGTCTTTTATGTTTTCCACCAGCAGATTCGGTATGACGCTCGTGTACAGACTTCCGGGCCCCAGTATGATAATATCCGCCTGTTCAATAACCTCGAACGATTCCTTTGAGGCCTTGCAGTTCGCGGGGTCAAGATATACGCGCTTTATCGGCGCCTTCTGTTTTACTATGGTCGTCTCCCCCACGGTCTTCTGTCCGTTCTGATGCTCCGCTATGAGCCGCACCTTTTCAAGCGTGGAAGGTATGACCCTGCCTCTTATCACCAGGACCTTGCTCGATTCCTTGACCGCCTTTTCAAAATCGCCGGTGATCTTGCACATGGCGGTTATGAATAAATTCCCAAAACTATGCCCTTTTAATTCCGACTCGTCCCCGAATCTGAACTGAAACAATTCTCTCATCAGCGGTTCCGCGTCCGCGAGCGCGACAAGACAGTTTCTTATGTCTCCGGGCGGCAGTATGTCAAATTGCTCCCTCAGCCTGCCCGAAGAACCCCCGTCATCCGCCACCGTGACTATGGCCGTGATATTGCTGGTATGCTCTTTTAATCCATGAAGAAGCGTTGAAAGCCCGGTGCCGCCTCCTATGGTTACTATCCTGGGCCCCTTCTCCAATTGCCTGTGATGATATACTATGTCCACCAACTCGGATTCTCTCTGCGGCAGAAAAACAGCTATGAAAGATTTAAGCATCCTCTTGATGCCGTATATTACCATCGATGAACCGAATATAAAAACAGCCGCCGCTATTATCTTAGAGCCCGGAAAAGTCTTTAACATCCACAGCATGGATCCGACCGCCACCAACAGCACCCCGGTGCCGGACGTGATTATCCAGCGCTTTATCTTCATCCCAGGGTATAACCACTTTAGTCTGCGCATTTTATCAGGCCCTTCTCTGGTCTTCTTCTTTTATGATC
>JBAZOA010000095.1:0-3245 GCA_041648935.1 Candidatus Omnitrophota bacterium
GCCCATACCAGGACCACGAGAAGATAAAGAAGATAGGGGAGCGCCTGGCGGCGGAAAAGGGCATACGGTTTTATTATCAGGATTTTCGCCCGGGTTTCAGGGAATCCCAGGAAGAGGCCAAAAAGGGCGATATGTACAGGCAGAAGTATTGCGGCTGTGTGTTTTCCGAACTGGAGCGCGTAAAATAAAATAATCCTTCCTATTCAGCGCCGCGCTTTCCCCGATCTTATTTCTTACGAACAGAAAGAGGTTGCATTCGAATGTTGAGATTGTCCGATTTTGATTATAGTCTGCCAAAGGAATTAATCGCGCAATGCCCGAGTCAGAAGCGCGATGAGTCAAGGCTTCTGGTATTGCGCAGGGATACGGGCAGGATGGAGCATAGGATATTCAGGGACATGGCGGAATATCTCAACCCCGGGGATTTATTGGTATTGAACGACACTAAAGTCCTGCCCGCGAGGCTTTGGGGCAGAAAAGAGACAGGCGGGAAGGTAGAGGTTTTATTATTAGGGTTACAGGTCGCAGGTAACAGGTATCGGGTAAAAGATGAATATGAGGCGTTGTTGAAACCGGCCAGGGGATGCAATATAGGGAGTAGGATTATATTTAAAGACGGAGAATTGGAGGCCAGGGTCTCAAGGATAGAGAATGGCAGGAGGTTTTTGAGGTTTAATTGTAACGGTGGTTTGGAGAAAATATTGGATACGTTAGGTGAAATGCCGCTGCCGCCGTACATAAAGCGGAAAGCGGCTGACATTGATAGGGATAGATATCAAACCGTCTATGCCGATAAAGGAGGCGCCGTGGCGGCGCCGACGGCAGGGCTTCATTTCACGAAAGAGGTCTTGTCCGGGATTTCCGAAAAAGGCGTCGGCGTGGAATACGTGACCCTCCACGTGGGCTACGGGACATTCAGGCCGGTGAAATCCGACGATGTCCGCCAGCACCGCATGGAAAAGGAGTATTTTGAGATTAAGGCGGGAGTGCTGGATAAGATTAAAAATAGAAAAGGCAGGATTATTGTCGTGGGTACGACATCGTGCAGGGTTTTGGAGACAGAGGAGATTGCCTCGCCTGCTTCACTCGCTCGCAATGACCTTTCTACGCGTCATTGCGACGCGAAACTGAAGCAATCTTATAATGGCTGGACGGATTTGTTCATTTATCCTGGTTACAAATTCAGGATGGTGGACGCGCTTTTGACAAATTTTCACTTGCCGAAGACGACTCTTTTGATGCTCGTGAGCGCGTTTTGCGGAAGGGAATTGCTCATGAAGGCGTACGAGGAAGCGATTAGAGAAAGATATCGGTTTTATTCGTATGGCGATGCCATGTTGATATTATAAATATGTTTAAAATAATTCATAAGGATAAACATGCAGGCGCGCGGGTGGGGATGCTCAAGACGCCGCACGGCAATATAGAGACACCTGAATTCATGCCCGTGGGCACCCAGGCGACAGTAAAGGCGCTTTCAAACGAAGACCTTGAATACTGCAAGGCCCAGGTTATTTTGGGGAATACGTATCATTTGTACCTGCGGCCCGGCATGGAGATAATCAAAAACGCGGGCGGCCTTCATAAATTCATGTCGTGGGATAAGCCTATATTGACTGACAGCGGCGGATTCCAGATATTCAGCCTGGCGACATTGATGAAGGTGGAAGATAAGGGCGTCAGATTTCAGTCGCATGTTGACGGCTCAAATCATTTTCTGGCTCCAGAAGACGTGGTGAGGCTGCAGTTTGAGCTGGGCAGCGACATAATGATGCCTCTTGATGAATGCCTGATATATCCGAGTCCAAAGGATAAGGCGGAGCGTTCGCTCGCGCTAACGAATAGATGGGCAAAGAGGGCAATGCAGGAATTTAAAAGATCAGTAGAGGCGGTCAGCGACCGCCCCTTACAGTTTGGCATAGTCCAGGGGAGCACATACGCTGATTTGCGTAAAAGGGCGGCTGAGGAATTGACGGCCATGGATTTTGACGGGTATTCCATCGGCGGTCTGAGCGTCGGCGAACCAAAAGATTTGATGTATGAGATGATGGGAAACGCGGTCAGGCATATCCCCGAAAATAAACCGCGTTACGCCATGGGCGTCGGCATGCCTCATGATTTTTTCAAGGCGATCGAGATGGGTGTGGACATGTTTGACTGCGTGGTCCCCACAAGAAACGCCCGCAACGGCGCGGCTTACACAAACGAAGGCCGTCTCATCATACGTAACGGTGAATATTCAAAAGACCTGAGGCCGTTGAGCGAATCCTGCGATTGCGTGGTGTGCCGGAATTACTCCCGGTCTTACATAAGGCATCTTTTTAATACGGAGGAAATACTGGGATTGCGACTTACCTCTTTACATAACGTGTATTTTTATGTAAACTTATTAGGAAGGATCAGGCAGGCGATCATGGAAGATCGTTTCCTGGAATTAAAAAAGGAATTTGAAAACAAGGTATTCTAAGTTGACAAAAGGAGTATTACTCGAGTGTCAACTAAGGAGAAAGAAAGGGAGGAGTTATGCAGCCGGGAGCTTGTTCGTCAGGGAATTTCATAGCAAGTTTTTTACCAATCATTTTCGTGTTCGTCATATTTTATTTTCTTCTCATCAGGCCTCAGCAGAAAAAACAGAAAGATTTTGAAAAGATGCTCGCTGGGGTAAAGAAGAATGACGAGGTCGTAACCACGGGAGGCATACACGGCACCATACTGAACGTGAAGGATGATACCTTTACGCTCAAGATAGACGATAACGTGAAGATAGAGATAAATAAAAACGCGGTCGGCTACGTGAAAAAAAGCAGAGGTGAATAAATGACTAAGAATTTACAATGGAGGGTATTGCTGGCCCTGGGCGTCCTGGGCTTTTCCCTGGCCGGGATGCTGCCGTTAAAGGAGAAGATAAATCTCGGCCTTGACCTGCAGGGCGGCATGCATCTGGTATTAAAGGTCGATACCTCGAATCTTCCCGAAGACGCGAAGGAAGACGCGCCCGACAGGGCGTTGGAGATAATACGCAACAGGATAGACGAGTTCGGGGTAAAAGAACCGGCCATATACAGGCAGGGCGCGGATGAGATAGTGGTCCAGCTGCCCGGGGTCACTGACAGAGACAGGGCGAGAGAGCTGATAGGAAAGACCGCTCTTTTGGAATTCAAGCTGGTGGAGGACAGCCCTGATCTGAACAATAAGGCCCTGCAGGGAGAGGTCCCTGAAGGGTACGATTTAAAAGAGGTTGAAAA
>JBAZOA010000096.1:0-3219 GCA_041648935.1 Candidatus Omnitrophota bacterium
AGTGGCGACTACAAACAATTTTCCTGTCATATGCGTTTTATATTATACCACAAGGCAGGGGAAAAACAAACCACGCAGGAGAGTAAAACTTAGCCAAATGAAACAAATATATCTTGCCGCAGGCTAAGGTCTGAGGCAATCATATATTAGAATGGCAGGCGCGGGGGTTTGCCATTCTGCAATTTATTCTACCGTAACGCTTTTCGCGAGATTGCGGGGCTGGTCAACGTCACAGCCGCGTTTCACGGCGATGTAATAAGCCAGGAGCTGCAGCGGTATCACGCTTACTATGGGGGAGAATATCTCGTCTATCTTCGGGATGTATATGACTTCCTTCGTGAACCTCTTTATCGCCTCGTCGCCTTCAGTGGCCACGGCTATTACCTTGCCGTGCCTCGCGCATATCTCCTGAATGTTCGAGATAATCTTTTCGTACACGCTTGACTCAGGCGCGATGCAGACAACGGCCCTGTATTCATCTATCAGCGCGATAGGGCCGTGCTTCATCTCGCCCGCGGCATAACCTTCGGCCGGGATATAAGAAATCTCTTTCAGCTTCAAGGCGCCCTCGAGGGCTGTCGGATAATCAACGTTACGCCCCAGATATAAAAATGAGCCGAAATTCAAATGCCTGCCGGAAATCTCCTGTATGTAACTCTTATTTTCCATTATCGCTTCCAATACAACCGGAAGGCGCTTGAATTCTTTCGCGAGCCATTTTTCAGCGGTGTCTTTGAATACGCCTCTCTTGTCTCCAATGTAAAACGCCAACAGATAAAATATCGCGAGCTGAGCCGTATACGCCTTTGTGGAGGCGACCCCTATCTCAGGCCCCGCGTACGTATACAAGACCCCGTCAGAGATCCTGGTCAGGCTCGAACCCACCACGTTACAGATAGAAACCACCTTTGCCTTATTCTTCTTCGCCTCTTTAACCGCCGCCAATGTATCGGCTGTCTCGCCTGACTGGCTCACGGCTATTACCAGCGTGTTGCTGTGGACTATGGGGTCCCTGTACCTGAATTCCGAAGAGACGTCAACCGTGACCGGTATCTTCGTGAACTTTTCCAGGATATATTTTCCAACCATGCCGGCGTGATACGCGGTGCCGCAGGCGACTATTATGATATTATGGATTTTCTTTATCTCGCTGTCGCCTATGTTAAAACCGTCCAGGACGACGTTCAGATCCTTATCGAGCCTGGCTGAGATTATCTGCTTCAGGACCTTTGGCTGTTCATGTATCTCTTTCAGCATGAAATGCGGAAAACCCGCCTTCTGGGCCGACTCAAGAGACCACTTGATGGCGTCTATTTTCTTTTTCTTTATTCTGCCGTTTAAGTCAAAGACCTCCGCCCCCTCTTTCGTCAATATCCCCATCTCCCCGTCCTCAAGATATATGACCTTCTTCGTATGCCTTAATATGGCGGGCACGTCTGAGGCGATAAAATTCTCCCCCTCGCCCAATCCTATTATAAGAGGGCTTTCCTTTCTCGCGCACAAAAGCTTATCCGGTTCGTCCGCCAGTATGACCCCTATGGCGAAAGAACCTCTCAGCGCCTTTATTGTCTTGATAAGCGCGTCCTTCGCGTTACCCTTATAATATTTTTCAAAGAGATGGCTTATCACCTCGGTGTCTGTCTCTGATTTGAAGACGTGACCCTCGCCTGTCAAGCGCTCCTTGAGTTCGCTGAAATTCTCTATTATGCCGTTATGGACTATCGCTATCCTGCCCGAGCAGTCGTAATGCGGATGGGCGTTTATGTTTGTGGGCGCGCCATGGGTGGCCCACCTGGAATGGCCTATACCTAAATTGGATTTACTCAGATTGCCGGAGTCTTTTACCAGCGAGACAAGGTCTTTTATCTTTCCCGATCTCTTCACGATCCTTATCTTCCCGCCGTTGAAAACAGCTATGCCCGCGGAATCATAACCTCGATACTCAAGCTGTCTCAATCCTTCCAGGAGTATCGGCACCGAGTCTTTCTTACCTATATACCCCACTATACCACACATGACAAAATCCCTTTCCTGTTTTGATATAACATTATAACACCTATCAGCTTAAATTTAAATTTATTTCTTTTTCTCATCTTGAATAATGCGTCTGGTATGTTAAACTATTAGACGATGAATAGAATAAAATTAAACCTCAGCGCGTTCATGCTTGGCCTGACGTCAATGATAGGCCAGATAATAATATTGAGAGAATCCCTCACTGTGTTTTACGGGAATGAGCTGTGCCTCGGGATAATACTCTCCGGCTGGCTCTTCTGGGTAGGGATCGGAGGCGCGCTCTTCGGCCGGGTGGCTGATAAAATAGCCGCAAAAGAAAAACTCCTCTCTTTTTGCCAGATAGCCCTGTCAATAACGCTCCCCGCCACCATGTTCATAATAAGGTCCATGAAATTCGCGTTAAAGATCCCGGCCGGGGAAATAATAGGCCTCGCGCCCACGGCATTGGGGTCTTTTTTATCACTTTCCGCAATCTGCGTCCTATTGGGATTCACGTTCACCCTGCTGTCAAAGATATCCGCCCAGGATGAAACCGCGCCATCCAAACAAATAGCCGGCATTTATTTATTGGAAGGCCTCGGCGCCGCGGCCGGGGGGCTTTTGCACGGCATCATCTTCATAAAAATGTTTTCTTCGCTTGAAATCATGCTGATAATGGCCGGATTAAACATAATAACGTCTTTCCTGTTTACCAGGAATATCGTGCAGATCGTATATGTAGCCGCGCTGTTAGTGGCCTTCATGTTCAAACTGCCGGGGCCAATGGATAAATTCACGAAAAATCTGGGATTCAGGCCGCTGAAGGTAGTGGATAACTCGGAATCCATATACGGAAACATAACTGTCACGAAAATGGACAACCAGTTCAGCTTTTATGAAAACGGCCTGTTGGTATTCACCACAGGAGACCTGATGACCACGGAAGAATCCACGCATTACGCGATGCTGACGCACCCCGCCCCGAAAAAGATACTGCTGGTGGGCGGCGGTGTAAACGGCGGGTTAGACCAGATATTAAAACACAAGCCCGACAGGATCGATTACGTGGAACTGGATCCCATGCTGATAAAGCTGGGAGAAAAATATATCGGCCCGATAAAAGATAAAAGGATAAATATTATACTGAGCGACGGCAGGGCGTTTGTAAAAGAGGCGGCGCTTTCCAAAAATCCGAAGAACCCTTATAAATACGACGTGTGATAT
>JBAZOA010000097.1:0-3191 GCA_041648935.1 Candidatus Omnitrophota bacterium
GACGAATATAAGGGTATTTATTATGGCGATCCTGCCTTTCAGGTCCCTTTTATTTTTATCCAGCTGCGCGATCTCGCTATCCACCGCCTTGGCTATGCCGTCCTTCAGCCTTTCCTCCAGCTTCACCAGGGTCCAGCCGACATCCTTGATCACGGCGTCGTGCGCGCTTATGACATCCTGGGTAACGGCGTTAAACCTGTCAAGCCCGGCCTCCGCCTCGTTTATCAGCGCCAGGTCCCTCGCGTCACCCCCTGCCAGATTCCGATAAGCGTTAATGTCTTTTTTCATGCTGAAATATAACTCGGCGTAGCTGTCTTTGTACACGGACTCCTGCTCGTTCAGGTAATTCACGATCAATCGCCCCGCGTCATAAAGCCCCGCCTTGAGTCTTATCAGGCTCCACCTGGCCGGCGCGAATCTGCCTGAAACCTCCTGGCTGTCCCTGCCCCCTTTTATGCGGGCGTCATTGTATCCCAATAACTCATCTATATTTTTTTCAATACCGGCTTTTATAGACAGCATCTCGGCCCGGCTATTTTCTTTTTTGTTGAAAGTATCCATGCTGGAACTGATGGCGTCCAATATCTTCTTGTCCGCGTCGATCACGTCCTCCAGAAAACTCTCCGTCCCCCTGAGCCGCGCGTGCCTGCCGTAATCCTTCATCTCGTTTTCGATACCCTGCCTCAGGCTGTAATACGACTCCCTGTTTTCCTGGCTCTTCGTCAGGATATATCTCGCGCTGAGACGCCACGACTCCACGATGTCTTTTTCTATCTTGGAAATATTATGAATGGCAGGGATATCCTCAGTGAGGGCGGCGCCTATGCCGAGTTTTACGGATATGCCGCTTTTCTTGTACGCTATTATCTTATCAAGCGCTTCCATGACAATCTTTTCCTTGGCTAAGATAGAATCCGCCAGGCGGTCCGCGCTGTCTTTTAAGACCAGGACCTCGCTTAACCTTGACCTTAACCCTTCCGACAGATCCACCAGGGACATGGCGATGGAACGCTCCTCGTCGGAAAGCGAATAACTGTGATAATTCTTGTAATCTTTTATGTATTTGTCTATCGCGCCCAGCTGGTCCGGGGAAAACGGGTCTCCGCCGCCCTGGCCGCCCATCAGGTATCCGGACAGGACGTCCATCAAGGCGAGGAATTCGGTCTTTGCCTGCATTACAAGCGTTGAGGCGGGCACGTGCTGGGCCTGTATCAGCAAGAGATCTTTCTCGCCGAGCATCTTGTCCTCTTCGATCCCGGAGAGCCTGTCCAGTTTCTGATTGTAATCAGCCCCTGTCTTCCGTATCTCCTTAAATAATCCCTTGAGCTCCGAGGAATTTTTAAACACGGCTGACGCGTAATCATTGATATCATTGACGGCGGCCGCGGCCTCTTCATAAAAGGCCCTCTCTTCCGGCTCGAATATAAAACCCCTGAGGCCGGCCATGTCATCCCGCAGTCTCTCGTAGGAACGCTCATAACTGGCCTTGAAGTTCTCGTTGGCCGTTATGAAAAAATTATTCAGATTGGAAAGGACCTCTTCCGCGGATACGGAAACCTGATAACTCAGCCGGGAGGCGGGCAGGTCTTTCGAGAACACCTCCTCCAGGCCTTTATACACGTGCCTCAGGCTGTAGATGGAAAGCGCGCCGAGAATGATTACGAGGAGAAAAGTTATGAAAAAACCCAGGCCAATCTTTCTGCTTATGCGCATAGAAAGATTGTATCATATCAGGCTGTTTAGTTCAAGGGAAGGGCTATCTTATATACTATAAAATCCGGATTGCGGTACGCCTCTTTGATGCCGGATTTATGCCTTCCGGCAAAAGACCTCGCGTACAGGCCATCATGGTCCCGCACAAGCTGACCCTCAAAAGACCTGGTATATATGATATAATCCGCCTCTATCTTATTTATGTAATCCCGGAATTCTTTATCGCTGGCTGGGCAATGATACGCCGAGGCCTTTCTGCCCGTGAAGAGGGCGAGGACCCTCGGTTTTTGAAAAATAAACACGTCATCCTCGTCCGTATGGGCCCTTATGTACTCAAAAAGCTCCCCGGCCTCTTTCTTGCCGATGCCTTCTTTTATCGAAACATAATCAGCCCCCGCGTATGAAACCGCGTAGGACATGAAAACCGCCGCCAGGACACATATATAAATAAGTTTATGCCTGAAAGAATCTTTATCTAATAACATCTTCATGCCGATAAAAGCGTAAAACGCGTACAGAGGGAATACGGGTATAAAATATCTGGGCGCGCCGACTACAGGCCAGGCAATCGCGAAGATTGAATATACGGGTATGAATAACTCAAACACGCTTAACTTCCCTCTCCTTAGCCTCGAGAGATACCCCGCCATGAAAAAGGCGGACAGGATCAGGAATAAAGATAAACGAAAGACCTTGTTGCCGCTGTCAAAAAAAACAGAAAAGCCTCTTATGTAGACATATATATTGCTCAAAAATTCCCTGAATTTGAATGTGGCGAAGAACTCAATAAAGTAATCCTTGAAAAAATAGCTGTCGTTTCCTTTTACCAGGACACCCTGCAGCGCCGCGAAAAATAAAAAAAACAGACAGCTTGTCAGCAGGTATCTCTTTGGATTTTTAAAGACCACGGTGTTGAATATGACCAAAAATAACATTATCGCGCCTATGGTCCTTGTCCCGTAAGCGAGATATATTAAAAACCCCGCGGCCGCCGATAATAAAAACCCGGTCCGCGCTGAATAGCGCTTATCCCCGACCCTGTGCATGGCCAGAAGCGCGAGATACGCCAGCAGGGTAAAGGGTATCTCGCTGAGTATCTTGTCTTTAAAATCCCAGAGATATGGATTCAGCCCCACCAGCAATATGAAGGGCAATAGATATTTAAACGGCATCTCTATCCTGGCGGTTAAAAACAGGACGAACAGGAGCAGGACAAACATGAATATTATCTCGGTCTTCATCAGCGGCAGGTTTAGCCCAAACCATTTATAGACCGGGGCCAAAAAAAGAGGCAGGATAGGGGGATACGCCCTGGGGCCCACGACATAAGAAGGGTTATACACGTAACCTATGTCCTCGTATCTGTTCCCCTCGGCTATGTTCTTGGCGTGATGTATATAGGCGCTGAAATCCCCTCCCCAGTCATGCCCTTCCCTTATGGTCAAGAGATAAAACAATCCCACCGCGGCTATGCCGGC
>JBAZOA010000098.1:0-3171 GCA_041648935.1 Candidatus Omnitrophota bacterium
TCAAAATAAATATACCCGTCCTTATCTATCCTCCCGAGATCCCCTGTCCTGAACCACCCGTCTTTCAGGTATTTTTTATTCTCTCCGTTCCTATTATAATAACCTTTCATTACTGTCGGGCCGCTGACGAGTATCTCCCCGTCATCAATCCTGACTTTTACCTCGTGACCGGGCACGCCCAATGACCCCGCCTTGTTTCTCGATCGCGGATTGCAGGTTATAGGCATTGTCTCGGTCAATCCATAACCCTGCAGTAATTCTATGCCCATCTTTTCCTTTATCTCCTTGTGCGTGTCCGCGGATAAATAACTGCCGCCCGTTATCCCGTATTTAAGACTGGACAGGTCGAACCGGCCTTTTTCATAATTCCTCAGCAGCGAGAGATAAATCGTGGGCACGGCTATCATGAAATCTATCTTATGTTCTTCTATCGCCCTGAATATGTGCCTCGGGATAAAACTTTTCATTATAACCGCTGTCGCCCCGCGCAATAACGGCACTATGACACAGCTGACCAGGGTGAATATATGCGACATCGGCGTGATCAGGAGCGCGCGCTGGTTCGTTGTGATACCGGTAAGCCGGATATAGCCTATCGCCCCGTGATGATAATTGCCATGCGTGAGCACCGCGCCCAGAGGCTCCCCTAACCCGCGATAAGTATAATTGATAGTCGCCGTCTGGCTGTTCTTTGCGCTGAATCGAGGCAGATTGCCTCCGCCGCTTTCTGCCAATAAACCCTCAAAACTCTCAAGCGTTATTATTAATATATCTTTATTTATTATGGACAGTATCTTTTTCTCATATAGCTCGCTTGTGGTAATAACGGCCTTAGGCCCGCAATCCTTGAAGATCTTGCCTAATTCATGGGACGTCAGGTACGCGTTCACGGGAACGCTTATGACATTGATTCTCGCGAGGCCGTAAAAACTATAAATGAATTCCTTACAATTAGGCAACAGGATGACTACCTTGTCATTTTCTTTTATGCCTATTTTTAAAAACGCCTTTGCCAGTTTTTCTATATTCCGCCATAATTCAGAATAAGACACCGCATGGCCGCCTTCCACGAGACAGACCTTGTCTTTCATCTTGGTTGATACCCAATGTAAAGATGTGCCCAGATTCATGATTATTTCTTCTTTTTTAGATACCCCGCCACCAAATCAACCAGGTCCTTGACCGTAATCACGTCAAAGACCCTTGCCTCGTCGATGGAGATACCAAGCCGCTTTTCAATCGCGGCCAGTATCTCCATCGCCATCAAAGAATCCACGCCCAGGTCATCCCGTATCCTGTCGCCTTCCCTGATCCTTCCGGGATCCATCCTGGCGATCTCCGCGATCAACCCCTTGACGTCTTCCCTGAGACTCAACGCCCTTCCGGCTTTTGTCTTTCCCGGCTTGATGGACATTGCCCCCCCCTATTAATACTTATACGTGCAGCTCACCGAAAAGACAGTCACATACGACTCATACTTGCCGTCTAAATCAGCGCCGCTGGAAAGACCAACATCATTAGTAATATATCTATCCTGATAAAAACCGCCGAAGAACGCCGCGTCAAGCGCGAACCCGTCGTTCAGCTTATATCCCGCGCCCGCGCTGACACAATGCATGTCCATGTCAACCATGGAAGGCTCAAAATTAGCCGCCGGCACCGGGGTTTCGGCAAACATGTACCCGCACCTTAACACCAGCTTATCCGTGGTCTGATATTTGGCGGATACGCCGTAGGCCATCGTTGAATTCCAGTCCTTTGCCAGGGGATTGCTGTCATTCAGCACAAGCAAGCGAGTAACGTCAGTCTCATCCGTATATCTCACGAAATCCTCCTGGACGCTCGACCAATCAGTCCATATCCCGTCAACCTCTATTGCTAATTTCTGATTGGGCCTGAACGCGTAACCAGCCGTCAATGTCTGAGGAAGGGTAAGCTTGGATTCTATCCCGGTTACATAGGTGTCCGGAAAAATCGCGGCATACGCGCCGCTGGATAAATTCGTCATCGAGATAGTGCCTTCATACCTGAGCTTCAGCTTGCTCCTGTAAGCAAGCCCCAGGCTGTGCTTTTCCGAAGGCTTCGCGAGAATCCCGAAATTATAACCCCAGGCGTCGCCGTCTCCCTTCGCGTGAAAATCTCCGCCCGCGCCGTCCGCTATCCTTTTATGGTTTGATGTCTCTGACACTACATAATCCACGCCAAAACCCAAAGAAACCTTGTCGTTGCATTTATACGCGACCGATGGGTTTATCTGCAGGATATCCAGGCTTGATTCAGTGGTCTGAAACGCCGCGAAACTGTCATCGGCCCAGTCTGACCCAAGGCCGTACGGCGAGGTCACGCCCAATCCAAATTTAAAATTTTCCGAACCTAAACCATTCACGAAAAAAAGGTTAGGCACTAAAAAATTATCCACCTGCGCGTTTGTCTTGTTGCCGTCCGCATCCGTGCGGAAATTCCTGGGGACAGCGCTTGAATACCCTATCCTCACGTAATCTCCCTCTAATTGCGTTATGCCCGCGGGGTTGTACTGAACCGCGGAGGGGGAATCCGCCTGCGCCACAAAGACAGTAGCCATGCCCGTCGCCTCCGTGTCCAAAAGGGCGTCATTCCTGAAGCCATTCGCGAAAACCGGTCCGCACAAAAAGACCATTAAGACAGAAAATAAAAACACGATGACAGCAAACCGCCTAAACATCACGCACCTCCCTGGTTTTTGTGTTCGTTTTCCTCCATCCATTTTCTGATTGAATCCTTCCTGATGCGCCAACTCGCGCCTATTTTAAAAGCAGGTATCTTGCCGTCCTGAACATACTTGTATATGGTCATCGGATGGACATCCAAGTAATCAGCTATTTCCTTCACTGTCATTACCTGCTTGGGTTTAGCCACGATATACTCCTTTATACTGCTTTAAGTCACAGCATAAAGAAGTATAATGATATTGGTGGATTTGTCAAGTTACGAGAAGGATTCGTGAGGCCTAAGTTGACAAAAGGAGTAATACTCGTTTTGTCAACTTAGAGTGGGGTTTTATGCTAAATCGGATTCGGCGCGGCGCACTTCCTCTACAAACTGCTCCATAAGTTCTATGTTCTTATTGCCCGGGCTTGACTCTATGCCGCTTGACACATCAACCCCGTACGGCTTTATTTCCTTTATTATCTC
>JBAZOA010000099.1:0-3052 GCA_041648935.1 Candidatus Omnitrophota bacterium
CTCTGCTTCTTGTCTTTTATCAGCTTTTCGAAAACAGCCAGGTTACCCTCTATTATCTTGTTTATGTTCATGCTCTCTTTTTTTAATTCCATCTTCCCGGACTCTATCTTTGATATATCCAGAAGGTCATTCACGAGCCGCGAGAGGCGATTCGCTATGTTGATGGCGCCGTCCAGCATCTCTTTCTGGGCCGGGGCCACGCTGCCCAGCCCCCCTTTATTAACCAAGTCCACATTACCTTTTATGATAGTCAGGGGGGTCCTGAATTCATGCGCGACATTCGCGACGAAATCCGACTTGATCTGATCTAACTCCCTGAGTTTCCTGTTAGCGGCCTCTAACTCGGAATTCTTCGCCGCGATCTCTTTCTGCAGCCGCTCCCTTTCCCTTGCCGCGCGGAAGGCGTTCAGCGCGTTATATATGATAAGGGGAAGACCATCCTCAAAACCATCTTCCCTTATCACGTAATCATAAGCGCCGTCGCGCATGGCCTGGGTCGCGAATTCCTCGTCTTTTTTATCCGCCATCATTATTACCGGCCCGGAAAGGTCTTTATATTGCAAATCCGACAGTATCTCCAACCCATTGGAATCCGGCAGGTCATAAGAAAGCAGGATGGCGTCAAATCGTTCCTCGTCTATTTTGCTCAATACGTTATCCTGTCTCTGCAGCCAGGATATGTCACAGGAAAAACCTGACGAATGAGAAAGAGAGTCCTTTATCTTCAGTATGTTTTCCTGCCTGAAATCCACTATCAGTATCTTAAGCGCCTGGGTATCCATTATCTCAAAATCAATTCCCGCATCTTTTTAACATACAGCGCCGCCTCTTCCTCGCCCCTTTTGATAAAATTGTCTATGAGATGGAAATCTATGGAGGTGGCGCACGAAAGCACCGGATGAAGGCTTACGTCGGCCCTCCTGCAGCTATCTTCGGCAAACCTGTATTCCATGGCCTGCATGCTGGTCATTATCACGTCGAATATATTAGGGGTAAACACCCTTACAAAAAACCTTTTTAAGCGGATAAGCGCCTTTTTGTAAAAGGTCCCGTGCCGAAGCTCGGCCTCTTCCTCTTTCTCTAATTTGCTCAGCATGGCGTTCCGCTCGCATATATCTTGCGGACCAGGCAGGACATTCACCGCTATGACCTTTTTCGCCCCGCTGTCCCGCAGGATGTCCACCGGGACAGGATCCAGCACCCCTCCGTCGATAAACATCCTTTCTTTTTCCACTATGGGCTCGAATATGCCCGGCACCGCGATGCTCTTATAAACAGCGTCGAGAAGACGGCCTTTTTCAACGACAAGCGTTTCCCTGTTCGCCAGGTCATACACCATTATCTTAACAGGTATTTTAACGTCGTCAAATGTTTTTTCTCCCAACACCCGCTTCAAAAACCTCCTGAGCCTTTTCCCCGCGAGTATACCTGAGATAGGCGCCGTAAAATCCAGCAGCTTCATGACATTTATCTTTTTTTTCAATTTTCTCGCGATGAATTCCATTTTCGCGGAATCAAGGCCCAGCCCCCACATAGCCGCTATGAGCGCGCCGATGCTGGAACCAGAGACCATGTCCACCCTTATCCCCTCTTTCTCGATTACCTTCAGGACGCCTATATGCGCGAAACCGAACGCGGCCCCGCTGCCTAACGCCAGGCCCACAAGCCTGCCGGATTCTTTTTTCGCTATGTACGTAACCGCCTGAGAATAATTCGATTCCTGGGACTTCAAAAGCAGGGGAACTCCTTTTAAATCAACCAGCATCTCCAGCATCCCGGGCTCAGGCACCACGGAATCTATATCCCATTTCAACAGCCAGGATATCTCCTCCATGGAAAGCTTGTCGAATATATTCAACCTGTGGACCACAACCTTTACCTTGGCGTCCAGCCCCTCCGCGCTGTTTTCCCGTAAATCCGCCAGAAAACCATGCGCCTTTTGAAGGGTTTCCATCCTGGAATCAACAAAAAAATGGACGCTATCCGACTGCTCAAAAACCTCCCACACGGCCGTATCCGCCTCAAACGGGAGATCGATTATGACATATCCATAATCCTTCTTTAATCTATCAAGGCGCTCCGCGCCGGCGGCCCTCCCGACAAACAGATCTATGCCCAGGCCTGAATCTATCAAGTCTCCGGCCGGCCTTTTATCTTCCAGCCTTAACAGCTTTACCATATCACCCGCGGGCCTGACCATGTCAACAACCACGACCTTCGCGCCCGCAACCCTGTGAATCGCGGCCGCGAGGTTTATCGCGTATTTTGTCTTTCCCAGCCCTTTTGTATTGCTATAGATGGAGATTATCATAAATAAAAAAGAAGCCGATAAAGTTTAATCGCATTGCGCGATCCGGCTATGCCTTACAAGAAGGCATCTTGGTAACTTTATCGGCTTCACCACTAAGTATATCATGTCTCGTGCCAATTTCAAGCCCTGGGACGCGATTAACCGACTATTCTGTATATGACGTCATGCTCCCTGACCTTGGATTTCACCTTCAGGCCTATCTCCTGGCCTTTTTCCGCGGTCTGTATAGGCTCATGGTCAAGCTGCATGGACTCAATCGATTCGATAAAATCAGACGTATGGCCCTTTATGAAAATCTTGTCCCCCACGGAAAGAACGCCCTTGGCGAGCTTCACGACAGCCGCGTCTACCTTGGGAAAATAATGGGTTACGATGCCGACCTCTTCCAGGGACGCGCCTTCCGGTAAAGAGGTTCTCTTTCTGGCCGCTGTCTTCTTTTTTGCGGCGGCGGATTTCTTTTTAGGCCTTTTCACCGCCTTCTTTTTTGCCGCCGGTTTCTTCCCGGCCTTGCTGACCTTTTTCTTTGTCGGTTTTTTCCTTTTCATGGCCACCTCCGGTTTAATAGATAAATTATACTCCACACCTAAAACAATATCAACCTATTGCTCCGCGAGATCTGAATCGCCCGTCAAAGACTTCTTGTATAAAAATTCCCTGAACATCTTGCTGTGCTTGGTCCAACTTGCGGCCGGGTCGTTGTACGTCGCCACGAAATGCCTGAAGCCGTTGATCTTGGCGTCA
>JBAZOA010000100.1:0-2927 GCA_041648935.1 Candidatus Omnitrophota bacterium
TTTTATCTCAAGGGAGGTTCCGAATACGTATTCTTTGACAGCGCGGAATACCTGGGGCAGAAGGGGCACAAGCCCATATTTTTTTCCATGAGGCATCCCGAGAACCTTCCATCTGTCTATGATAAATATTTTGTCTCCAATGTGGATTATGACCGCGGCGGCCTCGGCGGCAGGATCAGTTCTTCTCTTAAGATCCTGTATTCCCTTGAGGCCAGGAGGAAGGTGGAGGAATTGATAAACAGGGAGACGCCGGATATCGCTCATCTGCATAATATCTATCATCAGATATCGCCCTCCATCTTGCACAGCCTTAAAAAATTCAATATCCCCGTGGTTTTAACGCTTCATGATTACAAGATGGTCTGTCCTTCGCATACGCTGCTTTGCCGCGGAAAGGCCTGTGAGGCCTGCGGGGGAGGGAGATACTATAACTGTTTTTTAAAAGGATGCACCGGGGACTCGAGATTAAAGAACCTGCTGAACGCCGCGGAGATGTATCTGCATCATAGCATCCTGCGTATCTATGACCTGGTGGATGTCTTTATCTCGCCGAGCGTGTTTCTGAAAAATAAACTGGAGGAGATGGGGTTCAGGGGGAAGATAGTTTATCTGCCGAATTCCATAAAATCAGGCGGGATCGTCCCGGAGTACAAGCACGGCGAAAGGTCCATAATTTATTTTGGAAGGCTGTCGGGCGAAAAAGGGCTGTTTACTTTAGTGGAGGCGGTCAAGGGCATGAGGGGCATAACGCTGAAGATCGCGGGAGAGGGGCCTGTCGAAAAGGATATCAGGGCCAAGGTCAGCGCGGAAAAGATCGGGAACGTGATATTTTTGGGTTATAGGGGCTGGAGAGAATTGAGGGACGAGATAGCCAGGTCCATGTTCGTTGTCCTGCCCTCAGAGTGGTATGAGAATAACCCGCGGTCGATAATAGAAGGGTTCGCCTGCGGGAAACCAGTCGTGGGCTCCAGGATCGGCGGGATCCCCGAACTGATCAGGGACGGGGAGACAGGCCTGACCTTTGAGCCCGGGGATCCAGAAGACCTGCGCGTCAAGATAGAGGGGCTTGTCAATGATCCGGCCAGGATCGCCGAGATGGGGAAGAAGGCAAGAATGTTTGTGGAGCGGGAATTTGATTCCGATGGGATCTACAAAAGGTTGATGGTAATATACAATCAGGCCATAATGGGGCATGAGGGGAGATGACATCATGAGAAATATTGTTCAGGCGAGCGTTATCGTGACTTTTAGGTGCAATGCCAGATGCGTGATGTGCGAGACATGGAAATATCCTACCAAGGTCTCCGAAGAGCTGGACCCTAAATATTATGAAAGATTACCCGACGGCTTGAGGATCAATGTAACGGGCGGGGAGCCCATGTTAAGAGCGGACATAGACGACATATTCAAGGTCCTCTATCCGAAGGCAAGCCTTATTGAATTAAGCACCAACGGGTTTTTCACGGATAAGATCGTATCGATAGCCAAAAGATATCCTAACACGCTGATCAGGGTGAGCGTGGAAGGCCTGCCCGCGCTTAACGATAAATTAAGGGGCATTGAGAATGGGTTTGACCACGCCCTAAGGACCATCCTGGAGCTAAAGAAGGCCAAGTGTAAAAATATCGGGTTTTCCGTGGTGATCTCGGACAAGAACGCGGGGGATCTTGTGAATCTGTATCATCTGTGCTCTTATCTGGGGGTAGAACTGGCGAATTCGTTCATGCATAATTCCTGGTATTTTCATAAAACCGATAATGTCATCGACGACAGGGGCGCGGCCGCCAGGGCCGAGGCCGAGTTTATCAAGAGCCTGCTTAATTCCAACAGGGCCGGCGTGAAGAATAAGCTGAAGGATTACGCCAGGGCTTATTTCAACAAGAGCATCCTGGGTAAATTTACCGAAGGCGATCACAGCCGCCGTCCGCCCTGCGGGGCCGGGAAGGATTTCTTTTTTGTCGATCCGCTCGGAAACGTCAGCCCCTGCAATGGTTCGGAAGAGCAGTGGATTATCGGCAACCTGAAAGAAAGTTCTTTCAAGGATATCATGGATTCGGAAAAGGCCCGCGAGGCGTATCAAAAGATCGGGTCATGCAAAAGGAATTGTTGTTTTGTCGTAACGGAACGCCACGACATGGTCCGCAGGCCCTGGGAGCCGATATGTTGGATAGTCAGGAACAAGTTCAGGCTGGCGTTCAATATCCCTGTGGATTTCAGCTGATATGAAAGTAATTATTTTGGGTACAAGGGGTTTTCCGGATGTGCAGGGCGGGGTCGAGAGACATTGCGAGGAATTGTCCGCGGCCCTCGCGGACCTGGGCTGTGAGGTCACGGTTTTCACGAGAAGGCCGTATGTGGACAGCGGCCTGAAAGAATACAGGGGGGTAAGGCTGGCTGCCCTGCCCGCCTTCCGCAATAAATCGCTAGAGGCCTTCCTGCATACCTTTATAGGGGTCGTTGCGGCGTTTAGATACAGGCCTGACATCCTGCATATCCAGGGCATAGGCCCGGCGTTTTTTTCCCCATTGGCGAAAATCTTAGGCATGAACGTGGTCGTCACCTCGCATGGCCCGAATTACAGGCATCTGAAATGGGGATTTATCCCCAGGATTATTTTAAGATTGTCCGAGTTATTCGGAGTTTTATCCGCGGACGAATTAATAGCCGTTTCCGGGACAATAGCCGGAGAGATAAAGAGGAAATACGGGAGAGATCCGGCGATCATCCCTAATGGCGCGCCCCTGCCGCGGATCTCGAAAGACGACGCCTTTATCGCCAAGTATGGTTTGACCAAAGGAAGGTATGTCCTGTCTGTCGGGCGTTTTGTCCCGGAAAAGGGATTTCATGACCTGATAGAGGCCTTTAAGGACATGGAGGGGTGGAAGCTCGTAATAGCGGGAGACGCCGATCATCAGGATAGATACAGC
>JBAZOA010000101.1:0-2846 GCA_041648935.1 Candidatus Omnitrophota bacterium
CTTTATTTCCTTTATTATCTCATACACGTTATTGGGATTAAGGCCTCCGGAGATTATAAGCCGCCTTCCGTATTCGGCCGCTAAAACAGCCAGGGATCTATCAAAACCCCGGCCTGTCCCTCCATACGCGCCGCTTTTATAGGTATCCAGCAAAAACGCGTCCGCCGGGCAGTCTTCCAGGCAATCAAGGCTTTCCCTGTTACTTACCCTGATCGCCTTTATCAAGCTTACCCCTTTGAAATTCAAACCCTTAAACCCCAGACAATATTTAGTGTCCTCGTCCCCATGAAGCTGAACGGCGCCAAGATTATATCTCTCGACGCAGTCTTCCACAAATCTCATGTCCTCATTGACAAATACGCCGACAATACTGACAAAAGGCGGCATGTCCCGGGCTATCTCATCCGCTTTTTTCTGGCTTACAAACCTGGCGCTGTCCTTGAAAAAAACGAGTCCTATGGCGTCGGCCCCCGCCGATATCGCGCTATCCCTGTCTTCCGCTGATGTTATCCCGCAAAACTTTATCCTTATCCTCATCCTCAAACCTCCTCAAATTCTGCGAAGCAAAATTTGATCCCGAGGCTCCGTAATTCTTTCCGCTATGAGCCGAGGGATGTAATTTCTCTTACTTTCCCCGCCATGTCTCGGGCCCCTAAAAACGCGGTCCCGATAAGCACCGCGTTCATCCCTATTTTTCTTAGGTTTAAAATATCCTGGCTGGTATTCACGCCGCTCTCGCTGATCTTTATGATATTATTCGGGATCTTCGCGGCCAGCCTGAAAGTATTATCGATGGATACCCGCAGGGTATCCAGGTCCCTGTTGTTTATGCCCATGATCTCGGAGCCGGCCAGGCAGGCCTTTTCCAGATCGTTTTCATCGTGTATCTCCACCACGCAGGACATGCCTATCCTTTTCGCCAGGTGTATAAAACTCTTTATCTGCTCCACGCTCAATATCCTCGCTATGAGAAGCACGGCGTCCGCGCCGAAATAACGCGCCTCGTAAACCTGATACTCGTCTATTATAAAATCCTTCCTCAGGACAGGGAGGTCGACCGCCTTTTTAGCCTCGCCTATGTGCAAGACACTGCCTCCGAAAAATTTCTTGTCTGTCAGGACCGACAGGGCCCTCGCGCCATTCTCCTTGTAGATACGCGCTATCCCCGCCACGTCTAATTTTCTGAAAAAGTTTTTTCTTGCCGACGGTGATTTCTTTTTTATCTCAGCGATAAGATTCACGCCGCCGCCGGCTGATATGGCCTCCTTGAAAGGCCTGACCCCCTTGAGGAGCCTTTTAGAGTCCACGAAATCCGTCATGGGCCTCCTGGCCTTTATGACCTCTATCTCTCTCCTTTTTAATAACACGACTTCTTCTAAAAAATTTTTCATAGTCTACTTGCCGGTGAACGCTACCAGTTTTTCCAGTTTTTCTTTGGCCTTGCCTGATTCTATCGACTTCCTCGCCGCCTCAACGCCTTCTTTGAAATCACCGGCCATGTTAGCCGCCACGAGGGCCGCAGACGCGTTCAAAAGCACTATGTCCTGCCTCGGCCCCTTTTCCCCATCCAATACCCCGCGCACCATGGCCGCGTTATCCTCGACGCTTCCGCCCTTGATGTCTTCCAATCTTGCCGTCTTCATGCCAAAATCCTGCGGTTTCACACAGAACGATTTCACGGCCTTGTCTCTTACCTCCGCTATCTTGGTCTGGCCCGTAATCGTGATCTCATCCAGGGTATCCATCCCATACACCACAAAGGCCCTCTTTGTCCCCAGGTTATTCAATACCTTCGCCAATTTTTCCACCAATTCCTCGCTGTAGACCCCCAAGACCTGGCAGGTGGCGTTAGCGGGATTTGTGAGCGGGCCGAGTATGTTGAATATCGTCCTGATCCCGATCTCCCTCCTCGGGCCTATCGCGTATTTCATCGCCCCGTGAAAAAGCGGGGCGTATAAAAATCCTATGCCTATTTTTTCCACGCACTCCTTTACCTTTTCCGGAGAAACATCTATGTTAACGCCCAGGGCCTTTATGACATCCGCGCTCCCGCACTGGCTGGACACGCCTCTGTTGCCGTGCTTCGCGACCCTCAGGCCGGCCCCGCTTACCACGAACGCCGTGGTAGTGGATATGTTAAAAGTATTAGTGCCGCTCCCGCCTGTCCCGCAGGTATCCACTATGGTTTCCATGTCTATATTGATATCATCCCTGTCCAAATCCAGCAGGTTTCCCCTGACATCTATCTTTATCGCCTTTTCCCGCATGACAATGGCGGCGCCCGTGATCTCTTCCACTGTCTCGCCTTTCAAGCGCAGCGCCGTGATAAAACCGCCTATCTGGGCCTGGGTCGCCTCTCCCGACATGATCTCGTTCATGCAGGCGATCATCTCTCCTCTGCTCAAATTTTCACCGGCTACTATCTTTCCAATCGACTCCCTGATCATGATAACCTTTCGGGGCGCTGAAGGGCCCGACAGCCCCAGTAGCGGAGGTTTAAACCTCCGCTACTGGGGCTGCTACATGCTGATGAAATTTTTCAATAACTGCCTTCCCTCTTTTGTCAGAATCGACTCAGGATGAAACTGCACGCCCCACACCGGAAACTTCCTGTGCCTCAGGCCCATTATTTCATCATCTCTTGTCCAGGCAATGACACGCAGTGAATCCGGCAGGGATTTTCTTTCGACTATCAGGGAATGATACCTGGTGGCCTCGAAGGGATTTGACATGCCCTTAAAAATAACGTCTTTGTCGTGATGGATCATGGAGGTCTTACCGTGCATTAGATTAGAGGCCCGTATCACTTTCCCGCCAAACACCTCTCCGATGCACTGATGCCCCAG
>JBAZOA010000102.1:0-2777 GCA_041648935.1 Candidatus Omnitrophota bacterium
TAAGTAACCGCCTGCGCGAGTATTATCCTCGCCTCTGGCATACCCACGAATTCAACCGCCTCCATCGCCGCGTTCGCCACCACCAATGCCTGCGGGTCCGCGTTTCCCACGTCCTCGCTCGAGCATATCACGATCCGTCTCGCGATAAACCTTATGTCCTCACCCGCATAAAGCATCTTCGCGAGCCAATAAAGCGCGGCGTCAGGGTCTGAGCCGCGCATGCTTTTGATAAAAGCCGATATAGTGTCATAGTGACCGTCTTCATCCGCGTCATAAACCACGGCCTTTTTTTGTATGGATTCTTCCGCGACATTCAAGGTAAACTCCACGACGCCGCCTTTGGCGGGTTTTGTTGTCAGCGCGCCCACCTCCAGGGCGTTAAGCGCCTTACGCGCGTCGCCGTCCGACGCCTCGGCTAAAAAACCCAAGGCCTTTTCGTCTATTTTAATCTCCATGCCACCCAGGCCCCTCTCTTTATCTTTCAACGCGGCCTTTAAAATCTGCGTTACATCGTCCCTGCCTAGTCTTTTTAATTCAAAGATTACGGAACGCGATATCAACGGCGATATCAGGGAAAAAAACGGATTGTGTGTCGTGGCCCCTATCAGGACAGGGTTGCCGGATTCTATATCAGGCATGAGGACATCCTGCTGCGCCTTGTTGAATCTGTGGATCTCATCTATGAAAAGTATGGTCTTCTTGCCTGTCGCGCCATGCCTTTCTTTCGCCGCCTTTATCGCGTCCTTTAGCTCCTGGACATTGGAAATCACGGCGTTTATCTCATGAAAATACGATTTGGTGATGTTGCTGATCACGTGCGCGAGGGCTGTCTTGCCTGTGCCGGGCGGGCCGTAAAGTATCAGAGAGGTAAGGCGGTCCGCGTCTATCGCTCTTTTTAAAAGCTTGCCTTCTCCCACCAGATGCGACTGGCCCACGAATTCTCTCAAATTCCTGGGCCTCATCTTGACTGCCAGGGGATAATGTCTCTGTTTACTTTTTTCGGTAGGTTCGAATAAATCGGGCATGGTCTGTGTTCAAAAAAAATCCCCACACATGCCGTGTGAAAGGATGCTTAATGAACCCATTAAGCACGTGGGCGCCCTCTTAGCCGTGGCAAACCATGACTAAAGTTAGGCTCCCCAGTTATTTGTGTTGGCTCAAAAACCTCCGTTCAACACGCACATAGCAGGGACACTTAAAGTATATCACAATTTATAAAAAAATCAATTCTACCTGAGCTGCGCCCCCAATTTTTTTATAAGGGCATCCTGCACCTTCTTGTGCGCCTCATTTACCTCTTCGTCTTTGAGCGTCTTCTCGTCTGAACGGTATTCTATGCTATAGGCCAGGCTCTTCTTGCCCTCAGCCACCTGCTGACCCTTGTACAAATCAAACACCTCTATCGATCTCGCCATGCCCCTCGCCTCTTCTTTGATCAGATTATATATGCCGGAGGCGGGGACAGCGTCATCCACAAGCAGGGCGATATCTCTTTTAACGGCCGGATATCTCGGGATGGACGTGAACGTCTTTTTCAGATTCACCAATCCCAGCAGATCCTCAATGAATATTTCGCTCATGTAAACGCGCTTTTTTATATCGAATTTTCTGGCGGTTTCCTGCCTTGTCTCTCCCATGACGCCAAAGACCTTGCCGTTTACGATGATATTCATGGACATCGCGTCTTTGAATAGCGGGCTTTGCGCCTTTTCAAAAGAATGCCCTTTTACGCCAAGAGAAGCCAAGAGCGTTTCCACCACGCCTTTCAGGTCAAAAAAATCTATTTCCTGGGCCTTGTTTTTCCAGTTCCCGGATGTATTACCGCACATGCCGATTGATAAATTCAGTTTCTCCTGCTGTATGGCGGGATCACTGCCTTTTATGTATACCTTGTTCAATTCAAAAAGTTCTAAAAGCGCGTTTTTCCTGTTCAAATTCCAACTCACCACCTCCAGCATCTCGGACAAAAGAGACGGCCTCATAAATTCCTGCTCCGAACTCAATGGATTCTGAAGCCGCACAAGGCTGTCAGCCGCGATCCCCAAGGACTCCACCGCGCTCCTGGACGCCAGAGAATACGTCACTATCTCGTTCAGACCCAAAGAACACAGGACATGCCTGACTTCGCGTTCCAGGGAATCCGTCTTTTTCTCAAGGTGATACGCCTTATGCGGCGTGAAAAGAGGCTCTTTGACCGGGATCTTTTCATACCCATACAGTCTGGCGATCTCTTCTATCAAATCAACGTCTCTGTCAATGTCGCTTCTATAAGAAGGTATTTTTAAATACATCTTATCTTTTTTTCTCAACGGGCTGAAATCCAAGGCCCTGAAGATCTCTTTTATGGTCTCAACATCTATCTCTACGCCCAAAACCCTCTTTACCTCTTTGATCTCCAGACTGAGTTCTTTCTCCCTGGCCGGCCTGACACCTGTATCTGTTATTGCCCCGGCTGTTCTGCCGCCGGCTATCTCCCTTATCAATTGCTGCGCCCTCACGCTGGCTGACAACACCATGCCCTGGTCAATGCCTCTTTCAAACCTGTAGCTTGACTCTGACGCCAGGCTGAGCTGACGGCATGCCTTCCTTATAATAATCGGATCAAAGACCGCCGCTTCCAAAAGGACGTTTTTTGTCTCTTCAGAAACCTCGGTGGCCTTGCCGCCCATGATACCCGCGATGGCTACCGGTTTATTTAAATCGGCTATGACAAGCGTGTTTGAATCAAGCGTCCTCTGGACATTATCGATTGTCATGATGCCTTCGCCTTTTTTAGC
>JBAZOA010000103.1:0-2706 GCA_041648935.1 Candidatus Omnitrophota bacterium
ATTACCCATTCTGCGTTCCAACAGATCCATTCGATTCTCTAAATTGCCCATCCGGTTCTCTATCTGATCCATCCGATTCTCTATCTGACCCATCCGGTTCTCTAAATTATCCATTCTATGCTCCAGCCTCTCCTGGCCGGCTTTTAATTGTTTTATGTCTTTAGTATGCTCCGCCAGCACCATTTCTATCCTATTAAAACGCTGGTCGTGCCCATCTAATCTAAGATTTACTTCTTCCAAGCCCCTGACAAGCGCCGCATGGCCTTCGGCTATTATCTTTACCTCAGAATATATCTTCTCCAACAATACATTCTGCTGTCTCATAGGATTGTATTCGCCTTTATTCCTCATGACAGACATTCTCCTGAATCTGAAGCAATCCTATCATGACCTCAATCGCTTGTCCACAAGAAAAAGGTCACAAAATCTTGCCTAATAGACAGGGTTACTCACCGATAATTTTAATTAAAACCCTCTTGTCGCGCCGGCCGTCGAACTCGCCGTAGAAGATCTGTTCCCAGGGCCCGAAGTCTAACTCGCCCGCTGTTATCGCCACCACTACTTCCCTGCCCATTATGGTGCGCTTCAGATGGGCGTCGCCGTTATCCTCGCCTGTCTGGTTATGCCTGTATTTTTTGCGGTCGTACGGCGCGAGCTTCTCAACCCATTCAAGAAAATCCTGGTGCAGGCCGCTTTCGTTGTCGTTGATAAAGACGCTGGAGGTGATGTGCATGCTGTTAACGAGGCAAAAACCCTCTTTCACGCCGCTTTTCCTCACGGCCGCCTCGACCTTAGAGGTCAGGTTGACGATATCGTAGCGATTTTTCGTGTTCATCACAAGATATTCCGTGTGTGATTTCATTTGCCGCCTCCAATGGATTTTAACAAAGCTTTTGTGTATTCGTTCTTCGGATCCCGAAAGACCTCTTCGCACGCGCCCAATTCCACCAATCTGCCGTCTTTCATCACAGCCACCCTGTCGCACAAAGAGCCTATCACTCCCAGGTCATGGCTGATAAACAGATAAGTGAGATTTTTCTCTTTCTGAAGGTTCAAGAGGAGATTCAATATCTGCGCCTGGATGGATATATCCAGGCTTGAGACAGGCTCATCGCAGATTATGAATTCCGGCTCGGTTGCCAGCGCCCTGGCAATGCCGACTCTCTGGCGCTCGCCGCCCGAAAGCTGTGACGGCAGGCGGTTCAGGTAGCTCTCGCCGAGCCCGACTGATTCCAGAAGCCCTATCTTTTTGCGCGACGCCTCTTCTTTTGAGTAACTATAATGTATGGAGTACACCTCGTCTATTATATCACCTATCTTCATGCGCGGATCCAGCGAAGAATACGGATCCTGGAATATTATCTGCATGTGTTTACGCAATTCCAGCATCTCTCCGGCAGGAATCTTTAGAATGTCTTTATCTTTATAAAACACGCTGCCCGCGTCAGGCGCTATCAGACGGAGCATCACCTTGCTCAACGTGGTCTTGCCGCACCCTGACTCGCCCACGAGGCCCAGTATCTCGCCTTTTAAAACAGAGAAATCCACGCCGTCAATGGCCGCGACCCTGTTTTTAGGAAAGGTCTTTCTCAGGTTATTTATTCTTAATAATTCCATCTAATTTCAACTCCCCCTGCCTGATACAGCCGGCAGGCTCTTCCTTCGCGCACGCGTCTATCCTGTACCCGCACCTTGGATAAAATTTACAGCCCGGCGACAAATCAGTAAATAACGGCGCCTTGCCTTCTATTGCGTTAAAAAATTGTTTTCTGTGCTCAAAAGAAGGTATTGAGGCAAGTAACCCGCTCGTGTACGGATGCCTCGGCCGCGACATTATATCCCGCGACTGGCCCTCTTCCGCTATGACGCCGGCGTACATGACAGCGATCCTATCGCTGATCTTAAAAACCGTCCTCAGGTCGTGCGATATGAACAGTATTGAGAGCCCGAGTTTCTCCTTGAGATCCATTATGAGTTCTAATATCTGGGCCTGGATAGTGACGTCGAGCGCCGTGGTCGGCTCGTCAAGCACCAATAGGTCCGGCCGCGAAATGATCGCCATCGCTATCATTGCCCTCTGCTGCATGCCGCCTGAAAGTTCGTGCGGATAGAGATTTTTCTTCCCGATTATCTTTTCAAGGCCCACACTCTTCAGGGCCTCGGCGATCTTATCGTCTGTATTCTTCGCCCCCTTCGCGCATTCCGCGATCTGGCTATAGATCGTGAAAACAGGGTTGAGCGAGCTGAACGGCTCCTGGAATACGTAGGAAATCCTGTCGCCCCTTAACCTGCGCAGCGCCCCGTCGTCCATCTTTAAAATATCCCTGTCCTCGAATATTATCTCGCCTGACAAGATCCTGCCTTTATGCGCCGGTATGAGCCTCGTGATGGAAAGCCCCACCGTGGTCTTTCCGCAGCCTGACTCGCCCACCAGACCGAGGCACTCGCCTTTTTTGATCTCAAGGTCCACGCCCCGCACCACCTCGACCTCGCGGCCGCCTGAACCATACCCGACCCTTAGATTTTTTATCCGCAGAAACATATCACGATTTTAAGAGTTTTTCTCTTATTCCCTCTCCCAGCAAATTATACCCGAGCACTGTTATGAAAATCGCGCCGCCCGGAAACGCCATCATCCACCATGCCGCGCCCATGACCGCCTTGCCCTCGCTCAATATATTTCCCCAGCTCGGGGTCGGCGGCTGA
>JBAZOA010000104.1:0-2692 GCA_041648935.1 Candidatus Omnitrophota bacterium
GTACTTATACCGTCAGGCAGGAGAAGGACGGCCTGTCTATCCACGCAAGTCGGCTGTAAATATAATTGTTCTTTTTGCGCGAGCGGCAAGATGGGGTTCAAAAGAAATCTGGCCGTATCGGAGATCCTGGGCCAGATTTTATTTTTACAGCGTGAGCTCGGGCATGAGATCACTAATTTCGTGTTCATGGGCATGGGTGAGCCTTTTGATAACTATGAAAACGTGTCAAAGGCGATATCGGTGATGAATTCGCCCAAGGCGATGGGGATAGCGGCCCGGCGCATCACCATTTCCACTTCAGGCGTGATACCGGGCATAAAAAAGCTCCGGGAATTGGGCCTTCAGGTCAATCTATCCGTATCGCTCCACGCGTCAAACAACGCGCTGAGGGATAAATTAATGCCTATCAATAAAAAATATCCGCTTGAGGAACTGGTCAAGGCGTGTGAAGGCTATATCAGCGGCGGCGGCAGGATGATCACGCTTGAATACATATTGATCAAAGGCGTGAATGACTCAAAGAAAGACGCGGACGGTCTTGCCTCGATCGCCAGGCGGCTGAGGGCGAAAATAAACCTGATATCCTTTAGCCCTGTCCTCGGCTCGGGATTCAAGCCGCCCTTAAAAAAAGATGTGGAGATATTCAAGGAAATACTTGATAATAGAAAGATAAACGTGACCGTGCGCGAGTCAAAAGGCAGGGACATAATGGCCGCCTGCGGCCAGCTCGCAGGGAAATCATGAAATATACCTGTAAAACCAGCATAAAAAAGTGGCCAAAGGATGAAAGGCCGAGGGAGAGGCTTTTTAAATACGGGGAACATACGCTTACCAACGCCGAGCTTTTGGCTATATTATTCAGGACAGGCGCGGTGGGGCTGGACGCGGTGGGGCTTGGCAGGCAGGTGATGAGTTATTTCAAGACGCTGCGCAATATGAACCATGTTGACGTGAGAGAACTGCGCAAATTTAAAGGCATGGGCGACGCCAAGATAGCCCAGCTGAAAGCCAGCTTTGAGATAGCGAGGCGTTTCATGTGCGAGCGAAAAGAAGGATCGGATGTCATAAAGTCACCCAAGGACGCCGCTGATTTATTGATGCCCAGGCTCAGAGACCTTAAAAAAGAGGTATTTCAGGTATTATTATTGGATAGCAGGAATCATGTCATAGATATAATAGAGATAGAAGAAGGGACTGTTGACGCGGCCAGCCCTCAGATCAGGGAAATATGCGTGAAGGCGCTTCAAAAGTTCGCTGTCAGTGTAATAGCGGCTCATAATCATCCTTCCGGTGAACCCGAACCGAGCAAAGAAGATGCCGTATTTACAGAGAATCTGGTAACAGCGGGCAACGCGCTGCAGCTTAATGTATTGGATCATTTAATCATAGGGGATAACAAATACTATAGTTTCGCGGAACATAAGCGCCTGTAGCTCAGCTGGATAGAGCGGCTGGCTTCGAACCAGCAGGTCGCCCGTTCGAGTCGGGCCAGGCGCGCCATCCGCCGCAGGCGGATGTCAGATCGCATAAAGTGGCTTGAGAAGGCGGTCTAAGTTGACAAAAGGAGTATTACTCGTGTGTCAACTAAGGGATTGACTTGGATTTTTGTTTGTGATATTATTTAAATCTAATATTTAAGGTATAAATAGGGCCCCCATAGCTCAGTTGGTAGAGCACCTGACTCTTAATCAGGGTGTCACAGGTTCGAGCCCTGTTGGGGGTACCAGTTTGGGGTGGAAAGGGGCGGATGGCGGAATTGGCAGACGCGTACGGCTTAGGACCGTATGGAGCAATCCTTGGAGGTTCAACCCCTCTTCCGCCCACCAAAACAAAACGCGGGAGTAGCTCAGTGGTAGAGCTTCTCGTTGCCAACGAGAAGGTCGCGGGTTCGAACCCCGTCTCCCGCTCCATGAATTTGATCGCTAGGGGCTCGAAACGAACGAGCGCCGAGCGAATAGCGAGGAAAAGGCCGCAATCAGCGGCCGACAGCGAGTGAGGTGGGCCTGCGCAGTCCGCCAATCCGGCGGACGTAGCAGGCGAACCCCGTCTCCCGCTCCAATTTTTGCCAAAGGCAAAAATTGTCCCGAAGCCGCCTGATTTTCAGAACTGATACGGCGAGGGGCATATGGCGAGATTAAATAAGGAGATAACAGGCAAAAGAAGGTTAGATTAACAGGAAGCAGGTCCCTCGGCCCAACATAAAAATAAACAGGGGCCTTCGGGATCAAATTTGCTTCGCAAATTCGAGAGGAGTTGCAATGAAAATTCTGGATTTTTTGAATGAAAAGGCGATTTCGGCTGACCTTAAATCGCACGGCAAAAACGACATGATAAAAGAGTTGATAGACCTGCTCGTAAAATCCGGCCAACTCAAACCAAAAGACAAGGATGCCGTGATCAAGGTGCTTCTCAATAGGGAGGCGCTTGGTTCGACAGGCATCGGCCAGGGCGTCGCCATCCCGCACGGAAAATGCGATTTGGTAAAAGAGCTCATAGGCGCGTTCGGCGTATCAAAGGCGGGGATAAATTTTGAGTCCCTGGATGGCGAGCCGGCGTATATATTTTTTCTGCTCCTGGCGCCCGTGGAATCTTCCGGCCCTCACTTAAAGGCGCTTGCCCGCATATCAAAATTATTGAAAGACAAGTATTTCAGGGATGCCCTGAAAGGCGCCGATAACGAGAAGGCGCTTGT
>JBAZOA010000105.1:0-2592 GCA_041648935.1 Candidatus Omnitrophota bacterium
ACAGCGCAATTTTATGAGGAACGAAAGGCTCCCGGAAGCGCGATAATCTATTACCGGGATATAGTTAATAATTATCCTGATACAGAATGGTACCAGAAGGCGCGGGAGAGATTGGATGAGCTGGAAAAGAAATAGTTTAAGATTTTTTTTGGTGTCCTGGTGTCTTGGTGTCCTGGTGTCTTTGAGCGGGTGCGGTTATACCACAAAGACCATTTTGCCCAATAACATAAAGACCATCCACGTGGATATCTTCAAAAACAGCATTGATATAACAAAAGAAATAAGCGCGGGGGATAACTACGAGGTTTATAGGCCCAATCTGGAGGTTGACCTGAGAGACGCCTTGGTGAGCAGGATTTTCATGGACGGCCATCTAAAGTCGGCCGATAAGGATTCAGCCGACGCCGTATTGGAGGGGGAGATCCTGGAGTACAGAAAAGATCCCTTGAGATACCAGCATGAGGTGGCGGAGGAGTATAGGATAAGTCTGGTCTGCAGTATAAAATTAATAGATTCCGCCACGTCAAAGGTATTGGTCGAGCAGGTCAACGTAACAGGCGACGCGACCTATTTTACCACTGGGGCCCTGCAGGAGACAGAGACCCAGGCGCTCAATGACGCCATGTCGGACCTTGCCAGACGCATAGTCAATAGAATAGTGGAAAACTGGTAACAGCTTAATATGCCCCCCAAAGAACTTACCTCTTATTTATTCCTGGGTGAAGAGGATCTGTTAAAAGAAGAAGCCGTGGAGAGGCTTAAATTAAAATTCCTGGACAAGGCCACTCTGGCCTTGAACTACGCCGTATTCTACGCGAAGGACAAGGATTTTAACCTGAAAGAAATGCTGAATGCCCTGAATACGGCGCCTTTCATGTCAAAAAAACGGCTCGTGGTCCTGAAGGATCCCGATTCCATGAATCAGGCGTCAAAGGAGTCCGTGGTTTCTTATCTGAAGAACCCTCAGGATACTTCTTTGTTTGTCATGGAAGACAGGTCCGCGGCGATAAAAGGGGATTTTCTCCTGGAGGCCTCAAGCCGCGCGAATCTGGTATATACCAGAAAAATTATAGGTACCGGCCTTGACACCTGGATTTTAAGAAAGGCGAATTCGCTCGGCAAGAAGATAAGCGCGGACGCGATCGGCCTGATTAAAGAAAACCTTCCGAATGACCTGCGTCTTTTGTCTTCCGCGCTGGAAAATTTAAGTTTATATACGGGTAAAAGGCCCATTATAACAAGACAGGACGCCGAGAGGATGGTGGGCGCCGCGCCTTCGAACACGAGTTTCGACCTCCTTGGCGCGATAGAGAGGAAAGACGCGAAAAAGGCCCTGACCATATTTTCAGATCTGCAAAAACATAAAAAGAGGGAAATGGAGCTTCTGGGCCTTTTGTCCTGGCAATTCAGGATGCTTTTAAGGGTGAAGGAGCTGTTGATGGCAAGAAAAAGCAAGGCGGAGATATGCGGTGAACTGGGGATCTACAACGTGAAATTCGACCAGATCAGCCGTTACGCGCCCAAGTTTAACAGGAAAGACATAGCGGGAATTCTCAACGATATATTAAGGACCGATCTGGATATAAAGACGGGCGGCCTGGCGGCTAATCTCGCGATAGAGAGATTGATAGTAAAGATGTGTTTATGATTTTCCCAGAGATGCCAACTTTTTCATTAGCCTGGATTTTTTGCGCGAGGCGGTATTTTTATGGATTACGCCTTTTGTCCTTGCCCTGTCGATCTTGGAGATGAGGGCACTGATGGCTTTTTTGGCTTCCTCTGTCTTGCCGGAGGATAAAAGCTCCGCGAATTTTTTAATCTCTGTCTTGAGTTCTGATTTCAGTATCTTATTGCGCAACGTCCTTTTCGCGGTCTTTTTTATGTCTTTATATGACGCGTGTAATATTGGCATGATTACTCCTCAAATTTGCGAAGCAAATTTGATCCCGAGTCCGGCACAGAACGTTGGCGGACGAGGAATCGATGCTTCGATTAATATTGTGAAGATAAAAATAACATATATCGATAGATATGTCAAGCACTATGTCTAAAAAGCACATCATAAAATCAGCCGGGGTCATAGGGTTCGCGACAGTCATAAGCAGGATCCTGGGCTTTGTCAGGGATATAATAATAGCGAAATTCTTCGGTACCGCGAAGTACGCGGAGGCCTTTGTCGTGGCGTTCCGCATACCCAACATGCTGAGGGACCTGGTGGGAGAAGGGGCCACTAACGCCGCGTTCGTGCCCGTGATGAGCGAGTACGCGGCGAAAAAGAAAGAGGAATTCTGGGAGCTGGCGAATGTAGTCCTGAACATTTTGCTGATAATGTTGTCCGTGATCACTATTTTAGGCGCGGTGTTTTCGCCCGTCATAGTGAGGTTGATAGCCCCGGGATTCCTGCAGGATCCCGAGAAATTCGCGGTAACGGTGAAACTGACGCGGCTGATGTTTCCGTACATATTATTGATAGGCCTTACCGCTTACGCCATGGGGGTCCTTAATTCTCTGAGGCATTTTTCAGCGCCCGCGTTCGCGCCCTGCCTCCTGAATGCGGCGATAATAATATGCGCGATGATATGGGGTGAAAGC
>JBAZOA010000106.1:0-2556 GCA_041648935.1 Candidatus Omnitrophota bacterium
ATGAATATCTCTGTGTCATGCCACCCCTTCTTAACGTTGCTGAACCCCGCGCTTGTGAAGGAAAGCTCGACGCCCTTGCTGAACGAACAAAAAAGCTTGAACACTATGCCGTCCGTCCAGTCGTCTCTCGTCTGATAATTTATCCTGAAGGTATACCCGTTCGTCTTGCGGGTCTTGCTGATGCTTTCCATGAATGAGCTTGCCGCGAAACAAGCCGATTCTAAGGTAAAGAATACCGCCAGGATTATAACGACGCGATTAAGTCTGATCATGCTTTATTTAAAATTATTCTGCTTCGCCGTGCTGCTTTCGTGCACGGCTTCGCAGAAATCACTAAAACTTTATATAACAAATTATACTTTCGCGGGTTAAATTAGTCAAGGGATTTGGGCTTATCACTTCGGGATATTAAAAATAAATCTCGAACCCTTGCCTGTCTCGCTCTCCACCCTTATGCGGCCCATGTGCAGGCCTATTATATCTTTCGCTATGGGCAGGCCCAGCCCGGTCCCCTCTTTCTTCTCAGCCACCACCCTGACGAATTTATCAAAGATCTTGCCCAGCTGGTCTTTTTCCATCCCCGGCCCCGTATCCTGTATCTCTATCTGCGCCTCGGTCTGCATGTCGATGATCTTCACGGTCACGCTCCCCTTATCCGTGAACTTCAGGGCATTGCCTATCAGATTTATAAAAACCTGGGTCAGCTTGTCCCTGTCCGCGTTTATGTTAATGGCGTCCGAGGAAAATTCTTTTACCAAGGCTATCTTCTTGTCCTCGGCCAGTTTTTCAAAACCTTTCAGGGCCTCCTCGGCCAACGCGACAATATTCACGTTCTCCTTGTTAAGCCCTATCTTGCCTGACTCTATCCTGGATAGATCCAAAAGGTCGTTCACCAGCCTGGTCAGCCGGTTCAGGACCCTGAACACGTCCGACAATATCTCCTTCTGTTTTGGCTGGACCTCGCCGGCGAAACCCTTTTCTATGTTATCCAGATTCCCCTTTATGATGGTAAGGGGCGTCCTTAGCTCGTGCGCCACGTTCGCCACGAAGTCAGACTTCATGCCGTCCAGTTCCATTAACTGCGCGTTTGCCTTCTCGAGCTCTTCTTTTTTTAAGGCGATCTCCTCCTGGAGACGCCTGCGTTCCAGCCCTTCCCTGAACTCCCTTATTGTCTTTCGTATCATCAGGGGCACCGAATCCTCATAATTCTCCCTTTTAGGGAGATAGTCTGACGCCCCTTCTTTTATCAGCTGGGCCGCCACCATCTCGTCACCCTGGCCGGTTATCATGACAATGGGCATGCTTATATTCCTCGCCTTGATCTCCTTCAGCGTCTCCAGCCCGTTTTTCCTCGGAAGGTTATAATCCAAGATCATTATATCATAAGGCCAATCCTCCAGTTTTAAAAGGGCGTCCTCCCCGGATACCAGGTGAGTGACTTCATACTCAAAGATATGGTCCCTTTGCAGTATCTTTTTAACTATCATCGCGTCTGTCGGATTGTCTTCCACCAATAAGACCCTGATCTTCTCTTTAGCCATGCTTCTTCCTCTCGCAAGTTGACAAAAGGAGTATTACTCGAGTGTCAACTTGTCTGCGATTTCGGCAGGGTAAAATAAAACACACTGCCCTTGCCCGGTTCTGACTCCACCCAGATCCTGCCGGAATGGTTTTCCACTATCTTTTTCACTATGGTAAGGCCCGCCCCTGTGCCTTCGTACTCGTCCCTGGCGTGGAGCCGCTGGAATATCTGGAATATCTTGTCATGGTACTGTTTTTCTATGCCTATGCCGTTGTCCTTCACGTAGAATTCAAAAAAACCGCCTTTATCGGCCCAGCCGATCTCTATGACCGGTCTCGTGTCTTTCTTTGTGTATTTGATGGCGTTTGACACGAGGTTGGAAAAGACCTCCGATATCCTGATCCTGTCACAGGTTACCTTCGGGAAATCAGGCCTTATCTTCAGGTCCGCCTTCCTCTCTTCGAGGGCATAAACAAGGTTCTTCCCGACGTCTGAAAGCACCTCGTTCAGATTGATGCCCTGATCCATGTTCTTGATCCTGCCTATGCGCGACAGATTCAGAAGGTCTTCTATGAGCCGGGTCATCCTGGCGCTTGAATCGGATATTGTCCTGAGATGCTGCTTGCCCTCGTCATCCAGGCCAGCGGAATAATCCTCCAACAAAAGTTTTGTGAACGCCTTTACGCCCCTTAGCGGCTCTTTCAGGTCATGAGACACTATATACGTGAAATCATCCAGCTCTTTATTGGTCCTGGCCAGGGCCTCATTCGCCTCGGCGAGCTGGGCGGTGCGCTCCTTTACCTTATTTTCCAGGTTCGTGTAAAGCCCCTTGAGCTCCCCGGCCATATTGTTAAAACCCTCGGCCAGGTCCTGTATCTCGTCCCCTGTCCTTATGTCCAGGCGATGATCCAGGTTCCCGCGCCCTATGATCTCGGCGCCTTTATAGAGGTCCCTCATGGGATTTGTTATTGATTTTCTCGTGTAAAACACGACAAAGACCATTATCAGGGCCACCGCGCCTATTATGACGAATA
>JBAZOA010000107.1:0-2531 GCA_041648935.1 Candidatus Omnitrophota bacterium
GCCCAATATGGGGATCTTCCCGCTGAATTCTTTTATGACGCCGCTTGAGATCCCGGCCTCGCATGGCCTCCCGGGACCGGGAGATATGACTATGTGGTCAGGCCTTAATTTTTTTATGTCCTCTATTCCTATCTTGTCATTCCTGTATACAGTCACTTTCCCGCCCGATTCCGAAAGATACTGGACCAGGTTATATGTAAATGAATCATAATTATCTATCATCAAAATCATAAAAAACTCCCGGCGCGAAACAACGCCCCGCTTACTCCAATCCTTTTTCCGCTAACTCGATGGCCTTGACCATGGCCCTCGCCTTATTGACAGTTTCCTGATATTCCCTGCTCGGGACCGAATCCGCCACTATCCCCGCGCCGGCCTGAATAAACGCCCTGTTATCTTTCACGAGTATCGTCCTGATATTTATACAGGTATCCATGTTACCTGAAAAGCTGAAATAACCCACGGCGCCCGCGTAAGGCCCCCTCATGGTATTCTCCAGCTCATCAATAATCTCCATGGCCCTCACCTTCGGCGCCCCGGAAACAGTGCCGGCAGGAAAACACGCCCTAAGGACGTCATAAGCTGTCTTGCCCCTGTCCAGGATACCCTTACAGCTGGAGACTATATGCATGACATGGGAATACTTTTCCACGGACATAAAATCGCGCACCTTCACGGTGCCGGACCTGCAAACCCTGCCTATGTCGTTTCTCCCCAGGTCCACGAGCATCACGTGCTCCGCCTTTTCTTTTTTATCTTTCAAGAGCTCTTGTTCCAATCTCGCGTCTTCCCGCTCATCCTTGCCCCTGCGCCTCGTGCCCGCGATGGGCCTTGTTTCCACTATCCCGTCTTCACAGCGCACCAGAAGCTCAGGGGAAGAGCCGATCATCTTCACGTTCCCAAAATTCAAATAATACATGTAAGGGGATGGGTTCAGAGACCTGAGCGCCCTGTAGACGTCGAATGGCTCGCAGTCAAGGCGGGTATGGAACCTTTGAGACAACACGACCTGTATAATGTCCCCGGCCCTTATGTATCCCTTTGCCTTTCTGACGCTCTCCTCGAACTCTTTCTTCGTGACGTTTGATTCTATCTTATGTCTTTTATTTTTTGTCCTTATCTTACGTTTTTTTTCTGGCGCCCTTAACTTTCTTACGATATCCTCTATTTTTCTCGTGGCTTCCAGATACTTGGAGGCCTGACTGCCCGGTAACTTGGTATCCAGATAAGCGTTTACCACGATCTTTATCTTGTGCGTCGAATGATCGAATATCAAAAGCGTATCCGCCAGCATGAAGATAGAATCGCTGACACCGAGTTCGTCCGGCTTGCCGCCCGGCAGGGCCTCAAAAAATCGCGCCATGTCATATCCCATGAAACCCACAAGCCCTCCGCAGAATCTGGGAAGCCCTTTTACGCTGGCCGATTTGAATCCGGACATCATCATCGAGATCTCGTCCAGAGGGGAATCGGCGAAAAATTTACTGGTTTTTCCGTCCCTGGTCAGCTCTATCGACCCTCCCCGGCTTTTCAATATTACGGAAGGCTCCGCGCCTATGAAAGAAAACCTCGCTATCTTCTCCTCGCCCTCGACCGATTCCAGCAGATAAGAATAACCGGCTCCTATTTTCTGAAACGCGCTTACAGGCGTGGCCAGGTCCCCCAGTATCTCCCTGTAAACCGGTATGATATTGGCTTTTTTGGACAGCCTGATGAATTCCTGTTTAGACGGATAATACATGCTATATCTTTCTGTAAAAACAGCTCCTATTCCCCGTGTGGCACGCCACACAATCTCCCATCTGCCTCACTTTTATCAGGAGCGTGTCCATGTCACAGTCATAATAAATCGCTTTCACGACCTGAAAATTCCCTGAGGTCTCGCCTTTCACCCAGAACTTCTGCCTGGAACGCGACCAGAAACAGGTCTTCTTTATCTTCAATGTTTTTTTAATCGAGGCGTTATTCATATACGCCATCATGAGCACCTCGCCTGTCTTGTGATCCTGTATTATGGCCGGTATCAGCCCGTCCTTGTCAAATTTCAGATTGCCCACCCTGAACCCCTTGCCTTTCATATCCTCACCTTTATCCCCTTGTTGTTTAAATATCTTTTAACTTCCCTGACCGAATACTCCCTGTAATGAAATATAGACGCCGCCAATACCGCGTCCGCCTTGCCGTCTTTTAAAACCTCGAACATGTGCCCTGGGCCGCCCGCGCCCCCAGAGGCGATTATCGGTATGTTCAAATTTTCGGAAAACGCCCTTGTAAGACCTGTGTCATAACCATCCCTGGTCCCATCCTTATCCATGCTCGTAAGGAGTATCTCGCCGGCGCCAAGCCTCTCCGCCTTCCTGCCCCACTCCACGGCGTCTATCCCGGTAGGCGTCCTGCCGCCATTCACGTATACCTCCCATTTATTCCTGGCGCGCGACTTGGCGTCTATGGCCACTACTACGCACTGACTGCCGAATCTCCGGCTCGCCCTCCTCACCAGGGAAGGATCCTTGACAGCCGAGGTATTCATG
>JBAZOA010000108.1:0-2515 GCA_041648935.1 Candidatus Omnitrophota bacterium
GTATCCGGCATGATTATGGTGAATTCCTCTCCGCCGTATCTCGCGACGAGATCGCATTTTCTGGATTTGTTTTTTAGGATGGATGCTATGTCTTTCAGCGCCGCGTCGCCTTTAAGATGGCCGTGGGTGTCGTTGTAGTTCTTGAAATTATCCACATCTATCATGACGAGGCTTAATATCTCGTTATCGGCTTTCGATCTCTCGGTTTCTATGGATAGGAGCTGTTGGAATTTACCATAATTCCATAATTTGGTCAGCCAGTCGGTGTTAGAAAGATAAACGGTTTCTTCGTAGAGCCTGGAGTTCTCTATGGCCAGCCCCGCGTGGTTGGCGAACATCGTCAGCATCTTCACGTCGCCCTTTGTTATGGGTTTTTTGTTGAAGACATTGTCGACGAGTATGGCCCCCAGTATCCTGTCCTTTGCCCTTAATGGCGCGGTTACAAAGAATTCCGTATTTAGAGCCTTTAATATTTCCGGATCCACCGTTTTTTTGGCCTCGTCGGTGGTTATCTCGAAAGGCATACCCTCCAGTATGGTCAGGGCGAGGACTCCCATGTCTTCGCGCAGGGGGACCTTCATACCCTTTACTATCGTATTCAGCTTGGATTCGGGATCCTTCTTGAAATTGTCATACGCGGCAACGAAGTCGTCGAGCGTCATCTTGCTTTGCGCGAGGCTGTGCCATATCTTTCCGGCCTCTTCAGCCGAGTGAGGGCCTATGCCCATGGCTCCGTCAAGGGTCCGCTCTTTTTCATTGACCAGGAAGAGCATAGCGCGGTTAAACCCGAGTCCCTCATGGGACGTGAGGGCGGTGAGTATTATATAGAAGACCTGGTCGAGCTTGAGGGTAGTCCTCATGGCATTGGAGACTTCATAGAGCATGGAGAACTCCCATTCCATGCGCTCGAGCTCTTTATACAGGCCTTTTTCCTTCTCGTTTTCCTTATTTATAGCCATCCTGCGACCTCATCCGCATAAGAATAGCACACTTATAGTGCCCTGTCAATCAGGGCGGGAGATGAGCGAGCCCCCTTTCGAACAGCCATTTTTTCTTGACAATAAAAAAAGAGATGATATAATGACCCTATCTTCGGGGTGGGGCGAGATTCCCCAGCCGGCGGTAAAGCCCGCGAGCTTCGCCAGTATATGGCGGGGTTGAGCTTGTGAAATTCAAGCGCCGACCGTACAGGCGGGATGAGAGAAGATGGTTGCGGGCGCGTCGAGAGTAGTGCGCAAATTTAAACCCCGAAGTTTACTTCGGGGATTTTTGTTTATTATTGAAAAGGCTTGCATGAATACAAAACTGAATACGATACCGGAAATACTCGATGAGCTGAAAAAAGGCAGGCAGGTCATCGTCGTGGATGACGAATCCAGGGAGAACGAGGGCGACCTTATCATGGCCGGTTCTCTCGCCGATGCGCGGGGCATCAATTTTATGGCCACATACGGCCGCGGCCTTATCTGTGTGCCCATGGAGGGCTTGAGGCTCGACGAACTGGACCTGCGCCCCATGTCCGCTAACCATAACGATCCTTTCAGGACGGGGTGGGCCATATCCTGCGACGCCAAGAACGGTATTACGACCGGTATATCCGCCCATGACAGGGCAAGGACCATCAGGCTTCTGGCTCACACAGGGACGCATAAAGAGGATCTCATAACACCCGGACACGTATTTCCGCTGCGGGCAAATGAAGGCGGTGTGCTGGTGCGCGCCGGACATACCGAAGCGTGCGTCGATCTCCTGAAGATGGCGCGTCTTTATCCGGTAGGCGTTATCTGCGAAATAATGCGCGATGACGGAACGATGGCCAGACTGCGCGATCTGATTAGTTTTTCGAAGAAGCACAAATTGAAGATATGTTCTATAGCCAGCCTTATCGAGTTCAGGCGTAAATCCGAAATACTCATAAAAAAGACGGCCGAGACGCTGATCCCCACCGAATTCGGAGATTTCAAAGTATTCGTATATGAATCGATGGTAGACAAATACCATCACCTGGCGCTTATTAAAGGCAATCCGCCGCCCAGCGGGGCGCTTGTAAGGGTTCATTCCGAATGTCTTACAGGAGACGTTTTTGGGTCGAAGAGATGCGATTGCGGCGAGCAGCTGAAACTCGCCATGAAGACTATAGAAAAGCGCGGCAGCGGCGTTATTCTGTATATGAGGCAGGAGGGGCGCGGTATAGGGCTGGCGAATAAGATGAAGGCGTATAAGCTGCAGGATAAGGGGCTTGATACAGTAGAGGCCAATGAGGCGCTGGGGTTCAAGGCGGACCTGCGCGATTACGGGATCGGCGCCCAGATATTGGCAGACCTGGGATTAGGCAAGATCAGGCTCCTGACCAACAATCCCAAGAAGATAGTGGGTCTCGAAGGATACGGGCTGGAGGTGGTCGAGAGAGTTCCTCTGGTAGTGAAGCCGTCCAAGTGCAATAAGAAGTATCTCAAGACGAAGAAGGAAAAGTTAGGACATAAAATACTGGTTTAAAAAAAGGAGAGGAAAAATG